>JAGZRY010000106.1 GCA_018381425.1 Haemophilus parainfluenzae | reverse complement strand
GCTAATTCACGAACGTGAGCAGAGTTTTCACCAATACCACCCGTAAATGCGATTGCATCTAAGTGATCATCACCTAAAACGGCCATGTATGCACCGATGTATTTTGCTAAACGGTAGCTGTAAACATCTAATGCACGTTTTGCTTCTGGTTTAGATGCATCGTCGTAGTTATCTTCTGCATAACGACAGTCGCTCGTTACTTCAGTTAAGCCTAAAAGACCTGATTTTTTCACTAAGGTCTCTTCGATTTGATCCATTGACATGCCTAGGTTTTTGTATAGATAGAAAACGATCGCCGGGTCGATGTCACCACAACGTGTACCCATGACTAAACCTTCTAACGGAGTTAAACCCATAGATGTGTCGATACATTTACCGTTACGAACAACAGAAACAGAACCACCATTACCTAAGTGACAGATGATTGCGTTTACTTGGTCTGCCGGTTTGCCTACGTATTCAGCGACTTCACGAGAAACGAAGTAGTGGCTGGTACCATGAGCACCGTAGCGACGTACGCCATGTTCTTTGTAAAGTGAGTATGGAAGTGCATATAAGTATGCTTCTTCTGGCATGGTTTGATGGAATGCTGTATCAAATACGACAACGTTCTTATCTTTTAAGTGTGGGAATGTTTTAAATGCTTCACGGATACCGATTAAGTGAGCAGGGTTGTGAAGTGGAGCAAATTGTGCCGCATCTTCAATACCTTTAACTACCTCATCTGTTACGATAACAGATTGAGTGTATTTCTCACCACCGTGAACGATACGGTGACCAATCGAGGTGATAGAGTTTTTAAGCTCATCAGTCATAATATTTGATGCGATAAAGTTAAGCGCCTCAGTGTGCGCTGCACCAGCACCTAAATCTGCGCTACCTTTTTCTCCGTTAAGTTTCCATTTGATACGAGCTTCAGGAAGATAAAATGCTTCTGCTAAGCCTGATAATTTTTCTTCACCTGTTGCAGGATCAAGGATTGCAAATTTTAATGAAGAACTACCACAGTTAAGGATGAGAACAAGTTTTGACATAGGAACCCTATTTTTAATTGAGGTTAATAAAATCCATTCAAAAGAACGGAGTATAAATCCTATATAGAATACACCTTTTAGCGTATAAAATAAATTAACTGGAAGGGAAAAATACAATCTTTTATTAGAAAAGTTGAAAATTTCAACAATTTCTAGTCGGGGATGACAATTAAACCTAAACTAGAGTATTATAAGTACGGTTATTTTCAAGGATGTTTTCATGTCATCATTTTTTTCAACCTTAAAACAAGGGCAAATTTATTTGCAAACGTGGCCATTAGAAGCGAAGCTCGGCATGATTTTTCCCGAAAATCGCATTATTAAAGCCACAAAATTTGCCCAAAAGTTTATGCCTTTTATGGCAGTATTTGCAGTGGTCTGGCAGCAACTTTATGCCAAAGCAGATCTTACTGCATTTTCGCTTGCTATTTTGACCGCACTTTGTGCGTTAGCGATGCCATTTCAAGGTTTATATTGGTTAGGGAAACGAGCAAAATCACCCTTAGAACCGCAAAGTTCTCAGTGGTTTTATGAGATTAGTGAACGTTTGAGAAAACAACATGAAAGTTTGCTAACTGTACAAGATAAACCGACATATCAACACTTGGCAGAAGTACTACAAAAGGCACAGCAGAAATTGGATAAAGCATTTTGGCAGGAAATCTAGCTAATTGCTTCAAATTTAATTGACGCAAACGTTTTCCTTTTGTGTTTTTTTATGTAAAATACTGCGGTCGCAATGGCGACCCTTTTTAATTGAGAGACTATTTAATGATTGATTACATTATCATTGGCATCATCGCATTTTCGATTATCGTGAGTTTATTACGTGGATTTGTGCGAGAGGTGATGTCCCTTGCAAGCTGGGTCGTTGCATTTATTGTCGCTAGCCAATTTTATCCTTATCTCGCCACCTATCTTACTCAAATTGAATCTGACTACGTGCGTAACGGCGCGGCAATCGGCATTTTATTTGTTTTAACCCTAATTGTAGGCGGCATTGTTAATTATGTGATTAGCCAATTAGTGGATAAAACAGGACTTACCGGGACAGATCGTGTTCTCGGTGCGGCATTTGGCTTAATTCGTGGGGCGTTAATCGTTGCTGCGATCTTATTCTTCTTGGATACCTTCACTAACTTTGAACAAACCGATTGGTGGAAAGAATCAAAATTAATTCCTCATTTCGGCTTCATTATTGAATGGTTCTTCCAACAACTACAAGCAAGTTCTAGTTTTTTAAACTCAACTTTTAAACAATAAGGTAGTCAATCAGTATGTGTGGAATTGTCGGTATCGTTAGCCAAAATCCGGTTAATGAATCCATTTATGCAGCATTAACGTTATTACAGCATCGAGGTCAAGATGCGGCGGGGATTGTCACAATCGATGATGAAAACCGCTTCCGTTTGCGTAAGGCTAATGGTCTTGTAAGCGATGTGTTCAGACAAGAGCATATGTTACGTTTACAAGGTCACGCAGGCCTCGGACATGTACGTTATCCAACCGCCGGCAGTTCAAGTGTATCTGAAGCTCAGCCTTTCTATGTTAACTCACCTTATGGTTTAAGCCTTGTTCACAATGGTAACTTAACCAACTCAACCGAATTAAAAGATAAATTATTTAAAGAAGCGCGTCGTCATATCAATACCAATTCGGATTCAGAACTTCTTCTCAATATTCTTGCGAATCATTTGGATAGAGTGAATAAATACCATCTCGATCCACAAGATATTTTTAATGCAATTCGTGCGACACACAAAGATATTCGTGGTGCTTACGCATGTTTAGCGATGATTATTGGACATGGCATGGTAGCATTTCGCGACCCGTTTGGTATTCGTCCACTCGTGTTAGGTAAACGAGAAGAAAATGGTTCTGTGGAATATATGTTTGCCTCTGAAAGTGTGGCATTAGACGTCGCAGGTTTTGAATTAGTGCGTGATGTTGCGCCAGGCGAAGCGATTTATGTAACCTTTGATGGCCAGCTTTATGCTGACCAGTGTGCAGAAAGTGCGGTCTTAAATCCGTGTATTTTTGAATACGTGTACTTTGCTCGTCCTGATTCAACAATAGACGGAGTGTCTGTCTATGCCGCACGTGTTCACATGGGCGAACATTTAGGTAAAAAAATTGCAAAAGAATGGGTTGAGGAAGCTGATAACATTGATGTTGTTATTCCAGTACCAGAAACTTCAACAGACATTGCGTTACAGATTGCGAAAATCTTAGGTAAACCTTACCGTCAAGGTTTTGTGAAAAACCGCTATGTTGGCCGTACATTTATTATGCCTGGACAAGCACAACGTATTAGTTCAGTCCGTCGCAAGCTCAATACGATTAAAGCAGAATTTAAAGATAAAAATGTGTTATTAGTCGATGATTCCATTGTTCGTGGTACAACATCCGAACAAATCGTGAGTATGGCTAGAGCAGCAGGTGCGAAGAAAATTTACTTTGCCTCAGCCGCGCCAGAAATTCGTTACCCGAATGTGTACGGCATTGATATGCCAACAAAACGAGAACTCATTGCCTATGGCCGTAATGTTGATGAAATTGCGAAATTGATTGGTGTAGATAAATTGGTTTTCCAAGATCTTGAAGCACTGACAGAATCAGTACGCCAAGAAAACCCAACTATTCAAGGCTTTGATTGTTCAGTCTTTACTGGTGAATATATCACTGGCGATATCACACCAGAATACCTTGATAGCATCGCTTCTCAACGTAATGATTCAGCAAAGAAAAAACGGGAAAAAGATGCAAGCAATCTTGAAATTCATAATGAAGGTTAAGCACATTTAAGATCGTAAAAAGCACTAAATTTAATGAAACGTTTAGTGCTTTTTCTTTTTGATGAAATATAAAGAAAAATAACCGCACTTAATGTATTCAAAGTGCGATCATTTTTATATGCGTTTTAGTCTTTATAAAGATCGTTATAAAGTGCGCTCTCAAATTGCACAAGTGGAGCTCGTTTTGTTTTACTTTCTAAATCACCGGTTGAATAGCCATTGATAAATTGAACGAAAGCCACTTTTTCACCACGTGCATTGGTCATAAAACCGGCAAGGTTATAAACGCCTTTTAATGAGCCAGTCTTAGCGATAACGTTTTTCACTAGTGGTGGATTAATTAAGCTACCACGGCCACTGATTGTGCCATCCACACCTGCAATTGGAAAGGTTTCCATTAAGTGTAATTTATCTTCATTTTTGGCAATGTATTCCAAAACAGAAAGCATGGTTTTCGGTGCAACCAAATTATGACGAGAAAGCCCCGAACCATCGGCTAAAATGCTGTTGCCAAATTTAATGCCTTGTTTTTGTAATACTGATTTAACCGCCAATGTACCTAATTGGAATGAAGCAGGGCGTTTATAGTAGTTGTAGGCTACCGCTCTAAATAAGGCATCGGCAATTTGGTTATCCGATTTTTTCATCATTTTTTTCAATAGCTCAGGTAACGGTTTAGATAAATGCTGTGCAATTTTTTGTCCTTGCTGTGGTTTTTGAGGTTGTTTTACCTGACCGGTAAATTCAATACCAAGACGTTTTAATTGACGTTGAATAATGGCGGCTGCGTAGGCATCAGGATCTTGCACGGCGAAGCTGAGCCCAAATGGTTTACTTTGGCGAGCAATACAGCCTTTTACTTGATAGCGATTATTGTCATGAACAACAACATCTAACTGGCAATAACCCGCTTCTTGCTGATCCACAATATAAACTTGTCCGAAAACTTGAATAGGAAATTGAGCAGGAACGTTAATTTTGACGGTTTCACCCACAGGTTGATTTGCATCTAACTCGGCATAAAAACAGTTATTATCGATATTTGCCGCTGCAGGAGGAGAGTTAAAGCACATGGTTAGATCGTTCCAAATCCAACCTAACCCACGATCATGGCTCGAAAATACAGAGGTATCTAAAATAAGATCACCATTAATTTTCTGAATGCCTTGGTTCTTTAAATTTGCTAATAGGCTATAAAGTTGTCCACTGGTCAGATCAGGATCGCCAGTAAATTGCACAACAAGATCGCCTTCTAAAATATTATTCTGAATCTTTCCGTTACTTAAAAGTGATGTTTCAAACTGAAAGGCATCGCCTAATACTAATTTAGCGACAACAGCTGTGAAAACTTTTTGTGTACTAGCAGGCAACATAAATGTTGAACCATTGTAGTCTGCAATAATTTGATCTTTATTGAGGTTTTTGGCAATAATACTGGCAGAAGCACCTTCTGGTAAGTATTGGGTGATAGAGGCCACATTAACTTCAGCCATAGAGGAAAAAGAAAAGCCGAGTGTGATAAATGCCGCTTTAAGTGCGGTCGAAATAGAAGATTTTTTACTCATTTTAGTACTGTTCTAGTTGCTATTTTTTTTAAGACGGATAATAATAAGCCCCGAACTCAATTGAGTAAATCATTTTTTATTTTTCATTGGCTACGGCAAGGTTGCAAGACGTTGTCGTGGTTTTGTTTTTACCAAATTTCAAGGAAAAAGAATGAAACAAATTCCAATGACCGTGCGCGGTGCGGAGTTATTACGAGAAGAATTAGATTTCTTAAAAAATGAGCGTCGCCCAGAAATTATCAAGGCTATAGCTGAAGCTCGTGAGCACGGTGACTTAAAAGAAAATGCAGAATATCACGCCGCGCGTGAGCAACAAGGTTTTTGCGAGGGACGTATTCAAGAGATTGAAAGCAAACTTGCAAATTGTCAGGTTATCGATGTCACTAAATTACCAAATAACGGAAAAGTTATTTTTGGTGCGACAGTTGTATTAGTGAATACC
>JAGZRY010000105.1 GCA_018381425.1 Haemophilus parainfluenzae | reverse complement strand
CATTCCGAAAGACAAAAAGCAAAGATAGATAAATAAAGAAGGATTTTGTATAATAATATGGGTGATATATATTTCCGCTTTTGAAAACAAACATACAGTTATTGCGACGGGATATTGTGACTCTTATTTCCCAGGGTCAAAGTAACATCATAAGGCTCGTTTTGTAACAAAAAAAAACACTAAAAATCTGATTATCCTTTAAAACACAGTATCTATCAGCATTTACAAGGGAATAAAAACATCAAATTACTACGATTTTACTACGAATGAATGAGCCTTGATACGTCCTATTCCCTAGATTTGCAAAGATAAGGTACATCACATCAGTATTGAAACAAGAAAAAATTAAATGATTGATAGACTATGGAACGCCTAAAATGACGTTCCTTTTCTATTTCCAGCCGTTCCGAGTGGACGGCTATTTTATTACCCAAAATGAAAGGAGCATTAAGAATGATGAAAAAGATATTCAAGCGATTATGTACGGGCTTCCTAGCCTTTGCGACTATCGTTACCGCCTTGCCGACTACTACTGTTCATGCAGAAAGCAATCAATACTGGACGGAGTCGGACGAGCGTGTTGGTATCGTGGAACGTGTCAATAACGACGGCTCTATCACAGAAACCTTTAACGAGGGACATCTGAAAGTTGAGGGCGAGGACGCTTATTGTATTGACATCAACACAGCTTTCAAAAATGGATATAAGACCAGAGCTGACGCAAGCACACGAATGAGTGCTGACCAGATAGCCGACATTGCCTTATCCATTGAGTATGTCAAACAATACACAGCCAGCCACAGTGGGTTAAGCAGTAATCACGCCTACCTTTTAAGACAGTTGGTTGTCTGGCAGAGATTGAGCGTACATCTTGGCTGGCAGTGCGATAACGTGCGAGCTTCCTATGATGAAATCCCAAAGGCAACGCAGGACGAAGTATTCGCAGGAGCGAAAGCCTTTGTCAAAGAGAATAGAGGACGCTATGAATGTGGCGGATATATCTACTCTGGCGAGGGGCAGGAATTGGGACAGTTCTGGGCGAACCTTAATGTAGGAAACGCTACTTTGAAAAAGAGTTCCACCAACACCAGCATTACAGACGGTAACGGAAATTACAGTATCGCTGGTGCGACGTATGGTGTCTTTTCTGATAAGGAATGCAAAGAACAGCTTGCTACCCTTACGACAGATAGCAACGGCAATACCGAAACCGTAGAAGTCAAGGCTGGCACAGTCTATATCAAGGAATTATCCGCACCGACTGGCTACAAGGTAGATACTACTGTTTACAGCTTACAAGTAGAAGCTGGAAAAACAACCACTTTGAATGTAGCTGATACGCCAAAAGTAACGGATACTTTGATTGAGCTTTTCAAGATTGATATGGAAACACAGAAAAGCAATCCGCAGGGCGACGCTACCTTAGAGGGTGCAGAGTTCACATGGAAGTATTATGCTGGCTACTACAACAAAGATAATCTCCCTGCCAAACCTACTCGTACATGGACGACAAAGACAATCGCTGAAAAAGAGAGCGACGGTACAATTCATTACGTTACCCGTTTAGCCAACGCTTACAAAGTCGCTGGCGACAGCTTCTATATGCAGGACAGTAAAGCCGTACTTCCACTTGGTACATTGACCGTAGAGGAAGTCAAAGCACCAGACGGTTATTTATTAGACGGTGCATATATGCAGGCAAACGGCAGTGAGGAACAGATAAAAGGAATGTATCTGACACAGATTACCGAGGATAACGACCTTGGGGTACTGACTGGAAGCAATCAGTTTTCCGTATCGGACAAGGTTATCCGTGGCGGTGTCAAAATCCAAAAACGTGATTTAGAAACCAAAGATACGAAAGCACAAGGCGGAGCTACTTTGAAAGATACAGCCTTTACAATCATTTCCTTAAATGACAATGCCGTATTGGTTGAGGGAAAATTATACAAGAAAAATGAAGTCGTAAAAACCATTCATACGGATATTGAGGGTGTGGCTTCTACTTCTGCTGATTTGCTACCACATGGGAAATACCGTATCGAAGAAAGCGAAGCACCAGAGGGCTACTTGACGGACGGTGCAAAAATGATTGAGTTTACAATCACAGAGAATGGAAAAATCGTGGATTTAACCGACGAAGTCCATTCTATTTACAATCAGATTAAACGTGGCGATTTAGAGGGTGTGAAGATTGGAGCAGGTACGCACAAGCGTCTTGCTGATGTTCCGTTTCGGATCACCAGCAAGACGACGGGCGAAAGCCATATTGTCGTAACAGACGATAACGGGCAGTTTTCTACTTCTTCTGACTGGGCTTCCCACAAGCACAACACTAACAAAGGCAAGACCAGCGAGGACGGTGTATGGTTTGGTACTTCTGAACCAGACGACAGCAAAGGAGCATTACTCTATGATACTTATATCATTGAAGAATTGAGCTGTACTTCTAACAAAGGCTTTACCCTTATCCCACCGTTTGAAATTGTGGTTTCCAGAAACAAAGTAACCGTTGATTTAGGAACATTGACGGACGAATACGAAAAAGAAATTTCAATCCACACAACAGCTACCAGCAAAGACGGCGAAAAGTCAATCATTGCAGGCAAAGAGGTAACAATCATTGATACGGTCAAATTAGACGGCCTTGTGAAAGGGACAAAGTATCAGTTAAAAGGCTGGCAGATTTTAAAGGACGAAAATGCCGAACTTATCATTGACGGCAAGCGTGTAGAAAACGACTATACCTTTGTTGCTGATGATGAAGAAATGAAAGTTGAGATTGCCTACACATTCAATGCTTCTGCTCTAGGTGGCAAGAACCTTGTAACCTTTGAAGAATTATACGATTTAAGCAATCCAAAAGAGCCTATCAAGGTGGCAGAACATAAGGACATTGAGGACGATGGGCAAACGGTGTTGATTACCGAGCGTATCATCAAGATACATACGACAGCTACCTTTGAGGACGGCAAAAAAGAAATCGAAGCCGACAAAGACGTAACGATTATTGATACCGTTACTTTAGAGGGCTTGGAAGTCGGCACAAAGTATCAGCTTGTGGGCTGGCAAATGTTACAAGAAGAAAATGCGGAGCTTATCATTGACGGCAAACGTGTAGAAAATGACTATACCTTTACTGCTGACAGTGAAAATATGGAAGTACAGATTGCCTTTACCTTTGACGCTTCCGAGCTTGGCGACAGGCAGCTTGTAACCTTTGAAGAATTGTATGATGTAAGCAATCCAGACGAACCGAAAAAGGTTACGGAGCATAAGGACATTGAGGACGAGGGACAGACGGTAACAATCAAGGAAGTACCAGACGTTCCCAAAGAACCAGAGAAGCCAGAAACGCCGACGACACCCGATACACCAACCAGAACCGATAGTCCGAAAACGGGCGACAGCACTAATCTTATGGCATTTATCGTGATGTTAGTTGCTTCTGCTGGCGGTCTTGCCGGGACTTACATTCTGAAAAAAAGAAAAGGGTGTAAATAATGGCTCTCACATTAGGAAGTCTGTTTGACGGGATTGGGGTATTTCCGTTGGCAGCTTCCAAATATGGCATTACTCCACTATGGGCGAGTGAGATTGAAAAAGTACCGATTTCCATTACAAAGAAACATTTCCCAGACATGAAGCATTTAGGGGATATTACGAAACTGCATGGTGCTGAAATACCGCCCGTCCATATCATTACCTTTGGTTCACCATGTCAAAATTTATCTACAATAGGAACACGTGAGGGACTGACTGGTTCAAAATCCAGTCTGTTTCATCATGCAATCCGCATTATAAAAGAAATGAGGTGTGCAACAAATGGCAAATATCCAGTTATCGCTGTTTGGGAAAACGTCAGAGGAGCGTTTTCTTCAAACAACAGGCTGGACTTTAGAGCCGTGCTGGAGTCGTTCACAGACACCGAAGTACCAATGCCTCCTTCTGGAAAATGGGCAGGAGCCGGTATGGTTAGAGGGGGAACGGCTGATGTGTGCTGGCGGCTCATGGACGCCCAATATTGGGGAGAACCCACTCTCGTACAACGAAGAAAACGCATCTTTCTCGTGGCAGATTTTAGAGGACAGCGTTCCGCAGAAATACTACTTAAAGCCCATCAACTGCAATTACTTTCTGCGTCTGGCGGAGCGTTCACAGTGCCAGCTTCCCGAAGCAATCGAATATCTGCTGATAAAGCAAGGGGGAAAATACCAGTCCTCTCCCCCTTTGAAGAAAGACGTATCCGAGGGGCAGAAAAAAACCGGGACCAAGAAGCCTTCATCAGAGCTTTTGGACGGGCAGATGACCCTTTTCCCACTTTATTAGCCGGTGTTGTTCATATCATTGCATTCTGGTATGAGGGCGAAGAAAAAGACGGCTATATCCGCTATCTGACACCGGTAGAATGTGAGCGTCTTATGGGGCTTCCGGATAATTGGACAGCCTTTTCTAATACTGGACAGTTAAACAGCGACCATTCAAGATGTCGTGCATTGGGAAATGCGATTGCCTTACCCTGTGCAGAACATATCATGGCAGGCATAGCCGAAGTAGTTAAGGAAAGCGAGGAATAACTGATGTCAGATAAATCACGTGCTCCACCTACCTCTTATGGCAGATTGGAAACCCAACATTGAAACTGTTCTTTTTTCGTCAATCCATTTATGGAATGAGGAGAAAAAACAGTACACAAGGGGCTTGGGGAGTGTAGCTCCCCAAAATCTCTATTACTAGACAAAAATTTAAAGAAAGAAAGAAATGAGGTAAAAACTATGGAATTAAAATATGTAGTGCCGAACATGGAAAAGACATTCGGCAATTTGGAATTTGCAGGAGAAAGCAAGGTGGAACAACAGCGTATTAACGGACGCTATACACCCGTATCAAGAAGCTATAACTTGTATTCAGATATACAGCGTGCTGATGATATTATCGTAACCATTCCTGCCAAAGCTGGCGAGAAGCATTTCAAGCCAGAGCAGAAAATCAAGTTGATTAACCCACGCATTACCGCAGAGGGCTACAATATCCGTGGGCGTGGCTTTACAAACTATATCTTGCTGGCTGATGATATGTTGCCAGTGGAAAGTAAATAAGGGGGGTATAAAATTATGAGATTAGCAAATGGAATTGTATTAGATAAGGAAAAGACATTCGGCGTGTTGAAGTTCTCTGCCCTTAGACATGAGGTGCGTATGGAAAATGAGGACGGAACGACAAGCGAAGAAATCAAACGCAGAACCTATGACCTCAAATGCAGTGTGCAGGAACGCATGATACAAGTATCTATTCCTGCTGATGTGGCAGTCAAGGACTATCCTTACAATGCCGAGGTGGAGCTTATCAATCCGATAGCCGATACGGTGGCAAATGCCAACTTTAGAGGGGCTGACGTGGACTGGTATATCAAGGCTGACGATATTATCTTGAAGAACAAAGGCAACCAGCCAGCAGGAAATCCACAGAACAACAATCCGCAGGGACAGCCGAAAAAATAAACCGATAAGGAGCGTCTATGAACCTACTGAAATATAAGGGAAAGCGTATCAGAGCCAGCGACAAGAGCCTTGTCTACCGCTTTTCATTGAGTACGCTTCTGCTTTTGTTTGTAGCGGTTATCCTGCTACTAAACATAAAACAGCTCATGCGTACCGATTGGGAGCAGTTCAGCTTGTTAGATAACGGGCTGACGATTTCTGCTTACAACTTCATAACCATACTGATAGCGACTGGTGTTTGTGCATTGGTCGCTTTTCTGTATTATCACTTCTGTTATGACCGTTTCAAACAGCTCCTGCACCGTCAAAAGCTGGCACGAATGATACTGGAAAATAAGTGGTATGAAGCCGATACCGTTCAAGACAGCGGTTTTTTCACTGACCTGCAAGGCAGATCAAGGGAA
>JAGZRY010000104.1 GCA_018381425.1 Haemophilus parainfluenzae | reverse complement strand
GGAAATTCAACGTCAAAAAGAACTTGAAAAACAAAAGCAGCAAGAAATTGAAAAGCAAAAACAGCAACAAGAACTTGCTCGTCAAGAGGCGTTAGAAAAACAGAAACAAGCTGAAGAAGCAAAAGCAAAACAAGCTGCAGAGGCAGCGAAGTTGAAAGCGGAAGCCGAGGCAAAACGTTTAGCTGCAGCAGCTAAACAGGCTGAAGAAGAGGCAAAAGCGAAGGCACAAGCTGAAGCTCAAAAAGCGAAAGAAAAAGCAGAAGCAGATGCTAAAGCCAAGGCTGAGGCGAAAGCTAAAGCAGAAGCTGAAGCAAAAGCGAAGGCAAAAGCTGAGGCTGATGCCAAGGCTAAAGCAGAAGCAGATGCTAAGGCGAAAGCGAAAGCCGAGGCTGATGCCAAAGCGAAAGCAGAGGCTGAAGCAAAAGCTAAAGCGGATGCAGAAGCTAAAGCGAAGGCTGATGCGAAAGCCAAAGCAGATGCAGCAAAACGTAAAGCGGATCAAGCAGCTTTAGATGATTTCATGAACGGTGGTGACATCGGTGGTGGTAGCGCATCTAAAGGTGGTAATGCGAATAAAGGCGGTACACAAGGTAGTGGTGCGGGACTTGGGGCTGGAGACGGTGGCAAGGTCGGTGACCAATATGCTGGTGTGATTAAGCGTGAAATTCAACGCCGTTTCTTAAAAGATCCAAGTTTTGCCGGTAAAGTTTGTAGCATTAAAATTCAGCTCGGTAGAGATGGTACGATTTTAGGCTACCAGCGCGTTTCTGGACCAGATGATATTTGTACTGCAGCATTAAGTGCGGTAGCTAGAACGAAAAAAGTTCCAGCAGCACCATCTGATGCTATTTATGAAAAATATAAAGCGCCGACTATCGACTTTGATATCAATGCTCGATAATTGGTTTTAGGAAAGTAACAACGTTAAAATAAGGTGATTAAATGAAATTGATCAAACGTGTTATGGGGCTATTTGTGGTGATGTTTGCGTTTGCAAGCACAACAATGGCAGAAGATGAAGTTCGAATTGTGATTGATGAAGGTGTTGATGGCGCTCGTCCTATCGCAGTTGTTCCTTTCGCAGGTTCTGCACCTGAAAATATTGGTCAAATTGTTGCAGATGACTTACGTAATAGTGGTAAATTTAACCCAATTCCAGTAAGCCAAATGCCACAACAACCAACAACAGCAGCTGAAGTGAAACCAGAAGCTTGGACAGCTTTAGGTATTGATGCTGTTGTTGTAGGTCAAGTGACTTCAACGGGGAGCGGTTATAACATTTCTTACCAATTAGTTGATACTGTAGGTGCATCAGGTACACCAGGTGCGGTACTTGCGCAAAATAGCTATACAGTAACAAATAAATGGTTACGTTATGGTGCACATACTGTGAGTGATGAAGTATTTGAAAAATTAACTGGTATTCGTGGTGCATTCAGAACACGTATTGCTTACGTGGTGCAAAAAAATGGTGGCTCACAACCTTATGAAGTTCGTGTCGCTGATTATGATGGTTATAACCAATTTATCGTTAATCGTAGCTCACAACCAATTATGTCTCCAGCTTGGTCTCCAGATGGTAAACGCTTAGCGTATGTATCTTTTGAGAACAAAAAATCACAACTTGTTGTACAAGACTTAGGTTCAGGTTCTCGTAAAGTAGTAGCTTCTTTCCCTGGGCATAATGGTGCGCCAGCATTCTCTCCAGACGGTTCAAAACTCGCATTTGCTTCTTCACAAGATGGTTTATTAAACATCTATGTAATGGGCTCAAATGGCGGTACCCCTACTCAATTAACTCGCGGTGCGGGTAATAATACGGAACCATCATGGTCTCCAGATGGTAGCTCAATTCTCTTTACTTCAGATAGAGGTGGTTCACCACAAGTTTATCGAATGAGTGCAAGCGGTGGTGGTGCATCACCAGTTGGCGGTCGTGGTAGTGCGCAAATCAGTAGTGATGGTAAAACACTTGTAATGATCAACGGTAATAATAACGTGGTAAAACAAGATCTCACGAGCGGTAGCTCTGAAGTATTAAGTACATCTTTCTTAGGCGAAAGCCCAAGTATTTCTCCTAACGGTATCATGATTATTTACAGCTCTACACAAGGGCTAGGAAAGGTGTTACAATTGGTTTCTGCAGATGGTCGCTTTAAAGCGAGTCTTCCAGGAAGTAATGGCCAAGTGAAATTTCCAGCTTGGTCTCCATACTTGACTAAATAAAAAACTCATTGAGGAGAAATCTAATGAACAAATTTGTTAAATCATTATTAGTTGCTGGCTCAGTAGCTGCATTAGCAGCATGTAGCTCATCAAACAACGATGCAGCAGGCAACGGTGCTAACAACGGTCAAACTTTCGGTGGTTACTCTGTTGAAGATCTTCAACAACGTTACAACACCGTTTACTTCGGTTTCGACAAATTCAACATCGAAGGTGAATACGTTCAAATCTTAGATGCTCACGCTGCATACTTAAATGCAACTCCAGCTTCTAAAGTGGTTGTTGAAGGTAACACTGACGAACGTGGTACTCCAGAGTACAACATCGCTTTAGGTCAACGTCGTGCTGATGCAGTTAAAGGTTTCTTAGCTGGTAAAGGTGTTGACGCTGGTAAAGTATCAACTGTTTCTTACGGTGAAGAAAAACCTGCAGTGTTAGGTCATGATGAAGCAGCATACTCTAAAAACCGTCGTGCAGTGTTAGCATACTAATTTTTAGAGAATTTTGATTCTTAGAAAAAGGGAGAGTAGAAATACTCTCCTTTTTTATTTGTTCTAAGATATTGGTACAAATTGACGAGTATTCGCGCAATTAACACAATTTCTTCAGATTTTCCTTGCGTTAGAAAATAAAATCGGTAATATACGCACCTGTTACGAAACAATGTGGGTCGTTAGCTCAGTCGGTAGAGCAGCGGACTTTTAATCCGTTGGTCGAAGGTTCGAATCCTTCACGACCCACCACTTTTATTTCGAAGAATTCCCAAATGGGTCGTTAGCTCAGTCGGTAGAGCAGCGGACTTTTAATCCGTTGGTCGAAGGTTCGAATCCTTCACGACCCACCATTTATTTTACAGGTCATTATTTAACCGGTTGGGTTGTTAGCTCAGTTGGTAGAGCAGCGGACTCTTAATCCGTCGGTCGAGAGTTCGAGCCTCTCACAGCCCACCAGTCAACTTCTTATTCCTCCTGTTTGTTAATAAATTTACAAAAAAGTAAAATATTTTCAAAATTCTTGACTATATTTAGCGGTTATTATGATAGAATATCCACAAATTTAAGTCGGGCATAAAATGTTACAAAATATTCGAATTGTTTTGGTTGAAACATCTCATAGTGGGAATATAGGTTCAGCCTCGCGTGCGATGAAAACAATGGGATTATCCAACCTTTATTTGGTCTCGCCAAAATCAGTGGATGAGCAATCTATTGCATTAGCTGCAGGCGCTGATGATGTTGTGCGTAATGCCCACATTGTTGATACTTTTGAACAAGCAATAGAAGATTGCTCATTAGTAATTGGGACCAGTGCGAGATTACGCCATTTACAGAGTACGTTGATTGAGCCAAGAGAATGTGCGGAGAAAGTCAGTGCACATCAAGGCCAAGTTGCAATCGTGTTCGGTCGTGAGCGTGTTGGGCTCACAAATGAAGAATTACTTAAATGTCATTATCATTTAAATATCCCTGCTAATCCTGAATATTCTTCGCTAAATTTAGCGATGGCAGTGCAGTTGGTAAGTTATGAAATGCGAATGGCATTTTTAGTGAAAAATAGAACGGAAACTGCACTTTCAACAATAGAAAATATCTATCCAACAGCACAAGAAATGGAGTATTTTTTTGCTCATACGGAACAGGTGTATCAGTCTCTTGGTTTTATTCAAAATCAAGGGGTTATACAAAAGTTAAGACGACTTTATAACCGTTCTTCTCTAGAAAAAAATGAATTAAATATTTTGCGAGGAATGTTAAGTGCGGTCGAAAAACGCCTTAATCTGCAAAAAGACTAAAATTGACTATCATAGTCAGATATGTAAACTATCCAAACGGCGATTAATAGGGATGCTTTATGAAACTTACATCTAAAGGACGATATGCGGTTACCGCAATTTTAGATATCGCATTACATGCGGGGACAGCTCCAGTTTGTTTAGCGGATATCTCAGAACGTCAAAATATTTCACTTTCTTATCTTGAGCAATTATTTGCAAAATTGCGTCGTGGTGGATTAGTAAAAAGTGTTCGAGGTCCGGGTGGTGGCTATCGTTTAGCTTTACCAACTGATCAAATTTCTATCGGTATGGTGATCTCTGCCGTAAATGAGAACATTAATGTCACAAGATGCCTTGGAAAGGGAAATTGTAAAGGTGGGGTTGAATGTTTAACTCATACTTTATGGCAAGATTTAAGTGATCGTATTTCTGATTTTTTAGATGAGATTACATTAGCCGAGCTTGTGGAGAAAAAAGCTGGGAAGCATAAAGCTCACAAAGATTTTGATGACTTAATTGTAGTCAACCAATAATGGGAAAGTAGATTAAAATGCGGTCAAATTGATAGCATTTTTAGTAGTTATTTAGGAGTGAAAATGAAATTACCAATTTATTTAGATTATGCAGCAACATGTCCAGTGGATGAACGTGTAGCTAAAAAAATGATGGAATATTTAACCATTGATGGTGTATTCGGTAATCCTGCATCTCGTTCACATAAATTTGGCTGGCAAGCTGAAGAAGCGGTTGATATTGCACGTAATCAAATTGCGGATTTAATTGGTGCAGATTCACGTGAAATTGTGTTTACTTCAGGCGCAACAGAATCAGATAACCTTGCAATTAAAGGTGCGGCGCACTTTTATCAAACAAAAGGTAAACACATTATTACTTGTAAAACTGAGCACAAAGCCGTATTAGATACTTGTCGTCAGTTAGAGCGTGAAGGCTTTGAAGTCACTTATTTAGCTCCAGAAGCAGATGGTTTAATCGATCTTGAGAAATTCAAAGCTGCATTACGTCCAGATACGATTCTTGTGTCAATTATGCACGTGAATAATGAGATTGGCGTGATCCAGGATATTAAAGCAATTGGTGAGCTTTGCCGTGCAAATAAAACGATTTTCCACGTAGATGCGACCCAAAGTGTCGGTAAGGTAGAAATTAATCTTGCTGAATTACCAGTTGATTTGATGTCAATGTCTAGTCACAAATTGTACGGGTCAAAAGGTATCGGGGCATTATATGTTTGTCGTAAACCTCGCGTTCGTTTAGAAGCAATTATCCATGGTGGTGGTCACGAGCGTGGTATGCGTTCTGGTACATTACCTGTACACCAAATTGTTGGTATGGGTGAAGCTTATCGTATTGCAAAAGAAGAAATGGCGACAGAGATTCCTCGTATCAGAGCTTTACGCGATCGTTTATATAATGGCTTAAAAGAAATTGAAGAAACCTATGTAAATGGTTCAATGGAGCACCGTGTAGCAAATAACTTGAACATCAGCTTTAACTATGTTGAAGGTGAATCATTGATGATGGCATTACGTGATGTGGCAGTTTCTTCTGGTTCGGCTTGTACTTCAGCGAGTTTAGAACCATCTTATGTATTACGTGCATTAGGTCGTAATGATGAATTAGCACATAGCTCAATTCGTTTCACACTTGGTCGTTGGACAACGGAAGAAGAAATTGATTACACCATTAATTTAACACGTAATGCAGTAGCGAAACTTCGTGAATTATCGCCACTTTGGGATATGTTCAAAGAAGGCATTGATTTAAACACTATTGAGTGGGCTGCCCACTAATTTTCAAGGCGGCTTGACCGCCTGATAGCAACTTATTTAGGAAAGGAACATAATATGGCATACAGCGAAAAAGTTATCGATCATTACGAAAATCCACGGAATGTTGGTTCAATGGACAAAAAAGATAATTCTGTGGGAACCGGCATGGTGGGCGC
>JAGZRY010000103.1 GCA_018381425.1 Haemophilus parainfluenzae | reverse complement strand
TTCGGTATTATGTAGCAGTTGCACAAAGATTTAATTTGTTGTTTCTGCTACATTTTCTTATCTTTTATGTACGAAAGGTAAGAATAGTCAATGACAAAACAAAAATCAACTTTGGAAAATGCGCTTGAAGAAGCGATTGAAGAAATTGAAACCGAAAAGAAAGAAATAGCAGCGCAAATCAAGCAACTCCATAAAGAATTAAAAGATCTTGATCGGAAGATTTCAGACTATCGTGTAGCATTAAATCACGCAAAAGGTCGGGAAGAACCGCCTTTACCGTCAAACCCCAAATTTAGAAATCTTCGTTTCCAAACTTCTCCTCAACAGTTGATTGCTCAGGTACTAAAACAAGAGCCTTCAAAATGGTTAAGTGTGAAGGAGATCACATATCTGGCGATGAAGTTAGATGGGCAAGAGATTGAAGAAGTCATACCGTATAAACAATCACAAACGATTGCTTGTACATTAAACTATTTAAAGTATAAATCGTTAGTGGAAAAATGCTTAATAGATAACTCACAACATTGGCGATTGAGAACACTTGAGCAAGAATAGTAAATAGCGGTAGAAATACCGCTATTTTTGTTTCCATTGCCAGTGAACCTCATTTCGGCTGATTTGAGTCCTATTAACCCATTCTCTTTTATAAAACTCATTCAGTTGTTTACGAACGGAATCAAGATGTTTTTCGGACGGTGTATCAGGATTTTGTTCAATCTCAAAAATGTGCTGCGTGAGTTCAGCAATTGTAAAGGCTTTATTGGGTGCTTCTCGCATCATTTGTACGATGTATTTACGAATTTTCCCTTTAAAGAGTTTATATTTGGAACGGTACACAAAGTTGTCCGTATTATAAAGGGCTACATCACTTTCCTGTTGAGTAAGCTCAATAGCACGTTTTAATGTGGCAATATTCGCCTCAAGTAACGCAAGATGATGTAATACCTGTTTACGCTCAAACTCAAACTCTTTGAGTTTCTTATCTAGGTTATATGCCATATATCTACTGCCAAATCACTTCTTGATGAATAATTTTACGTTGCCAATAACCGCACCATTCATTGTTATCGTTGGTGGTTTTCAAACATCGGCTTAATACATCAATAAACTGCGCTTTATTTGAGGTACGGCGATTGTCCTCGCGGTAGGCAATTTCATTAGCATAGTTAAGTAAATATTCATTGCTGATACGATGAACTTGTCCGTAATACATCCGTTTGAAACGACTAAATAGACTTTCTGCCTGATTGTTTGTTACACCTAAGTCACTGCGATATTCTTCTTTATGGTTTACAGTTCTCAAGTTATAGTAAGGCAACAAGACATCATAAGCCGTGCTTTCATCGGTATTGATTTGTGTATTAGGTTTAATGAACTTATCGGCAAAACTTTTCACTACCGATTGCGATTCAGTATGTGCCACAAAAACGTGAGAGCGTTTTGCCCCACAATGCAACGCATTACTGGCTTTTTCTTCTGGCGAATAATGCTCACGCGCAACCATGACACAACGTTTATCAGGATTCTGATTTTCCTTTAAACGATAGTCAATGCGGTCAGATTTCTTATTTGCTTTACGTGGCGCAGGATGAACATAAGTACCGTCTATATCAACCACACCTGAAAGGGGTTTCATATCACGACTTTCTAATAATGCTTTACGGAATTTATGCGATAAAACAAATGCCGTGCGAGGATTGAGTTTTGCATTACGAGCTAATTGAAGGGAAGATAACCCTTTGACAGCATTTACCCATTCCATTAAAGCATAGAGATAAACCTTAATCGGTTTCTTGCGATTGGCAAAAATGGTACCAGAAGTGACACTAAAAGTGTGATTACAATGTTTGCAGCGCTATTGTTTACGTGTAGAAATATAATAAGGCTTGTGTTGTACTCCACATTTAGGACAAGTGATAAACTCTTTGTCCCCCCATCTTAATTCACAAAGCAAATCGTATGCTTCTTCTTCCGAGAGTTGTGCAATCTCGTAAGAAGAAAGCGTGCGAGCTTTGCTAGAAAGTAAGAAATGCTGGGTCATCGTCTTGTTTAAAATTTATGTTAATAGAGATTTTAAATATGCTCAAACGTGATAAAATACGTTTAAACCAAAATAAATATACGCTCATTTGCGTATTTTGTCAATTGTAAATTGAAAATGGAACGCTCAAATGTGTATATCAGAAAGATTAAGACAAGTTTGTGAAGCTAAAAATTGGAAAATTAAAGACTTCGCAGAACAAACAGGAATCGCTTACCGCACACTACAAGGTTATGTCGGTGGTGAGCGTGAGCCAAATGCAGAAGGTATGACTGGCATTGCCAAAGCTGGTGTGAATTTGAATTGGCTTGTGAGTGGTGAAGGGGAAATGTTTCAGATTGCAACGCAAGAAATTGCGATGTCAGAGCAAGAAGAAAAATTACTCAACAACTATCGCACGATGCCTGAAAACTTAAAAGATGCTTTCTCAATTTCTTTTAAAGAAATTTCAGAGAAACAGTAATTATTACTTGACACACAAACATAAGGATCAAAAAATGTTTAACGCAACGCAACGCAACGCAACGCAACGCAACGCAACGCAACGCAACGCAATAGCTTAATTTATAATCAATTTTTATCAAGTAAATTTGAGGTGTAAAATGAAAAAATACACCTTAGAACTTGATGGACAACGTGATTTTTATCAAACTTACTTACCTCGCGTTGATAAAACCTTATCTTTGGAGCAAATTATAACTGATAATACCGATGGCGTATTAAATGGTAATTTGTTAGAATTTAAGCTTAATATTAACGATCTAAATAGCGTATTATTCCAATCAATTAAATACCTTTCATCTATGCGGATCAAAGGTAAATCAATCCCTGCCAATATTTTATTAATTTCACTTAATACGAATAAAGCCTACCAATTTTATTCTCAAGATTACTTACCTTTTATTGAAAAAGTTTATACATTAGGAGCATCAAAAGAAAATAATGGTTTTCAAGGAAGTGCGCCTATTACAACATTTGATTTAAATGAAGAGATTGAGAGAGAAAATTTCATTAAGATTTTAAAAAGTAATAACTACACCAAAATCAATTTAGATGAAAACTGTATAGTTGGATGGGGAGAGCGTTTTTACCGTGAAAATCCAATGGCAAAAAAATCAGATTTTATTGGAGAAGAAGGAGGTAAAGTAAATATTATTGGTGAAATCCGTAAACCGAATAAATTAAAAAAATTTATTGAACCTTATGAAGGGGAAGATAATATTAAATTTCGGTATTTAATGGATAAGCTTAATGACAACCTTACTCAAAAAAATTTAGGAGCATTTTATACACATAAACTGTATGCTCAAAAATCATTAGAATTAGTCCGTGAAGCGATCAAAAGAGTACCTGAAGGTAATGATTATGTCATTATTGATAGGTGTGCTGGCACAGGTAATTTAGAACAGTTTATGACTGATGATGAATTATCACATACTATTGTTTCAACGGTTGAATATTATGAATATAAAGTATTATTTGAACTACTGGGTGATAAGGTTAGACATATTATTCCTCCAACAGAAGAAAGTGATACCTTCAATGCAGGGCTTGTGCGTGGGGCGGATGCATTATCGGAAGAATATATAAATAGCAAGCTCATTAAGCAATATATAAACAATCCTAAATGCACAATAATTTTATTTGAAAATCCACCTTATGCAGAAACAACAAGTATTGAACATCAAAAACAAAAAGCTGGTAAAAAATCATCTATTTGGAAAAACAGCTTTGTCATTCAAGAGATGAAAAAAGAGGTAAAAGGCACCGCATCTAATGATCTAGGAAACGCCTTTATCTGGTCTGCATTCAAGTATTATTTAAGACAACCCACTGATAGTTATATTGTGTACTCTCCAGTAAAATACTGGAAAGCTCAGCATTTAATCAGTAAAAAATTTTTAAATGGCTTTGCATTTAATCGCCGGCATTTCCATACAAATATCGATGCTTGTATCATGGTTGCTTTATGGAGTAACGAAGATGATTTAAAAACTACATCATTTGATTTACAAGCATTTAATATTGACAAAGAACAAATAAAAAATGAGGGAAATATTAAAATTGAACGTATCTTTAATTCTTATAGTGAAAAATATTTCGATACAAGAAAATTTATAGATGACGAAACTTCTGTATTATGTGAATTAAATGGAAAAGAAATTTCTTCTGGTAAGAAAATAAGAATTAAACCTTTATTTAATGAAAATATATTAGGTTATATGGCTGTGTATAGCTCAGGTTTTGATAATCCTGATTTGCATTCATCTCTTTTGATAGCTGGAAGATATGATGGTAACGGTTTTTTTCTACGGAATGATAATTTCATGGAGAAGTTGCCAATGTTCGCAGCTAGTCGTTATATCACTTATAATCGTTTTTGGACTGAACGAGCAAGAATTATGAAATCTGCTGATGGTGCAGATTCCTATTTGCAAGCGGTAAAAAATGGAAAAATTTTTACAATGCTGCAAAAAATCCTCTTGTTTACCTGCCTTGAAACACAAAACCATATGCGTACTTTTACAGGTTCTGATGGCAGATTTTATCGTAATCAGCTTTGTTTAGATTGTTCAAATGGCAATACCCTAGCGAAAGAAAAATTGGCTAACTTTATTCCAAATGAACAAGAACAACAACTATTAAAACAATGGGATTTGGTGCTGGAAAACGCAAAAAAGACAGCTAATTATGATAGAACACTGACTTACGGAGTTTATCAAATTATTGATGAACTTAATACGAGTCATAAAGATGAAAAAAATAAGACTGTATATGACTATCCTGAACTAAATGGACATCTCAATACATTAAAACAATTAGTCAAAAAATATTATCTTGATGAAATTGTACCTTTCTTATTTGAATATGAGTTCTTAAAGTAATTTTTATAAGGCGGTTTTACCGCCTTATAACTTTTTGAAATAATGTTTTACCAAAGAATAAGCTCACAAATTTTCTTGTGACAGTACGGTATTCAAGGCATAAACGCTTTGAGCCGACTTGAGATTTTTAAGTGGGCGATTTTTTGCATCTAGCGTTTAACAAACTCGAATGCATTGTACTACACAAGGAAATTCTTAATTACTCAACATTTATGGTTTTATGTACTAGTTCATTAGCTAGTAATAATTTGCTTTAAAAGCCATACCTAAAATAGAAAGGTTTAATATAGTTACTTTCTGTATTGCAAATTGATCAAATTTTGATCTAGAATACTCTCACTTTTTTAAAGTAAATCTTCTCGTTTGCTTTTTCGGGAAATTTCCCAATTTTATATTTTTTGTTCAACCAATTTAACAAGAGAAAAACGGCTTATTGGGTAATAAGCTATTGTTTTTTTTATGTATGTTGAACAAATAAATGAAAAAGAATAAAAAAATATCTCCATATCTATCTGCGGCACTTCGCAATTTATCTATCTCTGCGATCTATGATTTATCTGATACTGAAGCCCTTATCTTTCTGAAAAATATTCGTTGGGGAAATTCTCATTGTTTTCATACTGTTCAATGTCCTCGTTGTCATATTGAGCATAAAGCCTATTTTATTTCTTCTCGTAAGCAATGGCAGTGCAAGCATTGCCAACATCGTTTTTCTGTAAAAAGCGGCACGATTTTTCAGCACACCAAACTTTCCCTAAGAAAGCTACTGTTATCGGTTTATTATTTCACTATCAATAGTAAAGGGATTTCTGCTCTTAACTTATCTCGTCATATTGGCGTGCAATATAAAACGTCATGGGCATTACTACATAAATTCCGTGAAGCAGTTGAAAAAACGCAAGATTACACACCACTCACAGGCATTATTCATATTGATGGTTGTTATGTGAATAACTACCTTCGCCCCAAAAATTTTAAACATAAGCGAATTGATAGACGTAAGAGATGTCACCAACGTAAAGATAAATCCTGCGTTATGGTTTTCCGTCAACAAGCTGCAAATCAGGAAATAAT
>JAGZRY010000102.1 GCA_018381425.1 Haemophilus parainfluenzae | reverse complement strand
ATTCCGACTCCCCAACCACTAATTTTTTCTCGATTTCTGTGGTATTTACAACCGGAATGACTAATTTAGGATCAAATTTCCAGTTCCAATTATCAATATCTTTTTTCACTTTAATCATGGAAATACAATCTGTCGGACAAGGTGCTACGCAAAGTTCACAGCCCGTACAGAGATCAGGAATAATAGTATGCATGGCTTTGTTTGTACCAATAATGGCATCAACAGGGCAGGCTTGAATACATTTGGTACAGCCAATACACATATTTTCATCAATAAAAGCAACCATTTCTTCAGGTTCAGCGACATCATCCATTGCTGGGACATCAACGCCCATGATTTCGGCAATTTTTACTACCGTCGGACGACCACCTGGCACGCATTTTGTGATAACGTCACCATTAGCAATTGCTTCAGCATAAGGCTTACAGCCAGGATAGCCGCATTGCCCACATTGGCTTTGCGGTAAGATAGCATCAATTTTTTCGACGATAGGATCAGCTTCGACTTTTAATTTAATCGAAGCAAAGCCTAAAATCGCGCCAAAAATTAAAGCGAGAACGGTTACTGAAATTAAGATAAACATTATTTTTTAGTGTTATTCCAAAATAATCCGAGAAAAATCACTGTTACAGTAATAAACATCAAGAGATAAATCATTTTACTAATCCGGCGAAGCCCATAAAGGCGAGAGACATCAAACCGGCCGTAATTAATGCGATAGACGAGCCACGAAACGTAATAGGGACATCTGCAGCAACAAGGCGTTCACGCAACGCGGCAAATAAAACTAAAACCAGCGCAAAACCTAAAGAGGCGCCAAAACCATAAATGACGGATTCGGTTAAATTGTGTGCCAAATTGACGTTTAATAATGCCACGCCGAGTACGGCACAGTTTGTGGTAATCAGTGGTAAGAAAATCCCTAATAAGCGATAAAGTGATGGACTCGTTTTATTGATTACCATTTCGGTAAATTGAACCACGACGGCAATCACTAAAATGAACACTAATGTGCGCAAGAAGGTGGCATTTAGTGGCATTAAAATATAATTATCGACTAAATAAGAACACAATGATGCGACGGTTAATACGAACGTCGTAGCAAGCCCCATACCAATTGCTGTTTCAATTTTTTTGGACACACCCATAAATGGACAAAGTCCTAAGAATTTGACCAAAACGAAGTTATTGATTAATGCAGTGCTGATAATAAGTAGAATGTAATGTGTCATTGCGTCTAAATTTATTTTATATAAGTGGCGTATTATCCCTGTTTATCGCCTTGAGAACAATAAAAAATTCGGGGTAGTGCGGTCAGTTTTTCCTTTGTTTTTTTATTTTGCAATCAGTTCTTTCTGACTATGTTGAAAATAGCGATATAACTGAGGTAGCAATTGATAAATCAAGTTAAGTTGCTGGTATGGCAATGCAAAGACCGCATTGTTTTTGGCTTGGGTTTCATCCCACTGAATTTTTTTAAGGCTTTGTTCAATACTATTTTGGAGCTTTTCAAAAATTTCAGGACGAAGTTTTTCGATATTTTCCAGTGTATATAAAACCTTTTTCGCAACAGGATAAAAGCCTGACAAAAACTCGGTAGTTTGTTGTAATTGCGCCATTTTATTGCGATATGCCCCTAAAGCAGAAATATAGCTTAATAGGGAATAATTCATTTTTAACAAGTCAAAACCTTCCTGCAAATAGGCCTGATATTTCTTCGGCTCATTATTCATATTGGAAAGCGTTGTGCTTAATGCTGCCGCATATTGATGAGCGTTACGGCGTGCAATACGGTATTTTAAATTATCGCTTTTACTAAATTGCAGTTGGCTAATAATGTGTAAGAAATATTGTGCATCACTTTGAATGGCTTGGCGGCTCACTTTATCGAGTTGGAGATATTTCCAATCCGGCCATAGATAAGAAACCGCAAACCATGCAATGGCTGAACCTAAGACTGTATCAATGAGGCGAGGGAAGAGCGCCGATTGTGTGTCAAATCCCATCACATCGAAACTGATCAATACCTGTAAGGTAATAAAGAACGTTGAGAAACTGTAATTATTACTGCGGAAGAAGAAAAACAGCGTACTGGTCACCACCATTAAGCCAAGTTTCATCTCTAATGTTGGGTTGAGATATGGCAATAAGGAGCCAATAATTACCCCTAAAATCGTCCCAATAATACGCTGACGTAACCGCACTTTGGTTGCGGAATAGTTTGGTTGACAAACAAAGACCGCTGTAAGCAAAATCCAGTAACCCAAATTAAATTGGAAAAATTCAACAATAGCACAACACAAGAATACCACGATAGACAAACGTACAGCATGGCGGAAAAGTGGTGACTCAAAAGTGAAATTACTTCCAATAACAGACAGAATATTTTTTAATCCCGTAATTTGTTCGGTATGAATTTGTGCAGTTTGCTCATTTTCAGTGGTTTCTTGCTCAAGCTGACGTAACTGCCAGTTAATGCTTTGTAGGTTATCGATAAGTGTTTGAAGGGCAAGTAAAACATTGTTTTGATTGGTATGTTCTTTGCTATAAAGCTCAAGGGATTGAATCGTGCCCATCAAGGCTTTTTCTACACGAATATTATAGTGATAAGGCGTATTTTGACGCAGACAAGCCGTAATATCATGGCAGGCTTGCGCTTGTAATTCGAGCAAGCGCTGAATGCGAAAAATTAAATCTGTATTTTTGAGTTGTTCCGCAATTTGTTGATAATCAAAATGTGTGGAATTCGCACGTTCATGAATGTCTTGCGCCGCAAAATAATAGCGAATCATACGTTGTGTTCGAGCATGTCGATGTTGCCCTCGAATGCGATAGAAAAGTGCTGTTCTTGCTTGATTAAAGGCATCCACCACATTGGTATTTTTCATCGCGAAATTGAGGTGTTTTTTCTCGATTTCATCAATTTCATCAGGATCAAAAAATTCTGATTTGGCATCTAAATAATTACCTAATGCACAAAAAGCTTTCGCGACACTTTCTTGTACAGGACGGTTAGGGAAAAAAAGGTAAACGATGATGGTCACAATACTGTAGAGCAAAGTGCCTAATAAAATCATTACCGGATTAATAAACCAACTTGCAGAATTATCCGGTGTATAAGTGAGAGTGGTATAAATGGCTACCACCAGCGTACCAAATGCAATAGTGCGATAACGTTCACCTACAGCGCCAACCATCGTAAATAAAAAGGTGATGATGGTCATCAACAATACATATTGGATAGGTTGACCAATATTAAGCTGAACGATGAAAGTTGAAATAGAAAAGGCAATTAATGTGTAAAAGATATTTTTTAATCGTCCAGTCAGACGATTATCTAGATCCACTAAACCGCCTGCAATAATACCCAAAATTAGAGGCATGGATTGCGTGGAAATATCAAAAAACCAGACGCCAAACGCTGCAATATTCACTGCAATAAAAATAGGTATTGAAGCGATTACTTTTGCATTAAGCCATTGGTTCATGTTGATATCCTTGCTTATTGTGTGACTAAAAATTGGATGATAAAAAAGTGAGCGGGAAGGCTCACTTCTTTATCAAAGTGCGGCTAAAAAAACGATTATTTTTGTTTTTTCGCCCAGTTTAAGAAACGAGTTTGAGTTTCTTTATCGGCTTGTTGGAACCAGTATTGTAATTGTTGTTCAGCAACATTTTCACCTTGTACAACCACTTTGCCTTTCGCTGCTTTTCCTGACGCAGCAGGCATCATACCAACTGCAGGTGCTGCTAGAGCAGAAACCGCCGCAGGCGCATTTGATGCATTATACTCAGCAAGATCATTAACAATATTTGCTGATGGGAATAAACCTTCTTGTTTTAAGGTATCCACTTTAGCATCAATCACATTACCTGATTTTGTTTTAACAGTAATTTGTGGTTGAGCATTAAATTTTTCACCATCTTCTTGAGAGCGAATTTTTTCTGCAGATACGACAACATCATCAGCTGTACCTTTGAAGGTCACAATAACTGGATTTGACTCAAACAGTGCTTGGCTAGAACCTGTACCTAAGATCTCACCTAAACGTACTACGACTTGTTGTGTTTGTTCTGTTTCCGCATTGAATGATTTTTTTTCTTTTAGAAGGGATTTGCTGGCTTTTTGGCCGTTAATAGCAAGAAACTCAAGATTTGATGAGACGGTGACCATGCCAGCTAAGCTACTTGTACTGATAGCAAGCACGACAACACCTAAAGCAAACTTACATAATTTCATAATTACTCCTTTTATTTTTGAATGAAATTAGATGGTTGTAATGCTATGCTAAATTTTAAAAAATGGGAATAGGAAAGTGCGGTTAATTTTTAAAAAGTTTTTGTAATAAAGGAGCAAATCATGGCAAAACGATTTGTCGTCTATGGTCGAGTTCAAGGTGTCGGGTTTCGCTATTTTACTTGGAAAGAAGCGGAGAGAATAGGTATTAAAGGCACCGTAAGAAATTGTGTGGATGGGAGCGTGGAAATCGTTGCCGAAGGCAATGACGACCAACTACAGGATTTTTATAATTGGTTAAAATTCGGTCCAAGAACCGCTAGTGTTGAACAAGTCTTAGAGGATAATATTGAAAATAAACGCTATCCTGACTTTTCTATTATTCACCGTTAAAACTGACCGCACTTTACAGCGTTACTTGATGTTCGTAGAATACGCCGCTTATTTATAAATAGGAAAAATTATGCGTAATCAAACAAAACTTCATCTTCAACAATTACAGCTTGCTATGCAAAAGCTTGATTTATGGCAAGTCACGCCTCCTGCACAAGAAGCTTTTTTAAGCCAAGAGCCTTTTGCTATTGATACCATGTCGCCAGAAGAGTGGTTGCAATGGATTTTCATCCCAAGAATGTTCGCCTTACTTGAAAGCGGGGCTGATTTGCCATCACAAATTGCAGTGTCGCCTTATTTAGAGGAGGCATTTAAAGAAACGGAAGAAGATTTTTTAGTGGAATTATTAACACCATTACGTGAATTAGAAGCCTTATTACAAAATCAATAAATGTTAGAAATTTTATATCAAGATGAATATCTTGTAGCCGTCAATAAGCCAGCAGGCATGTTGGTGCATCGTAGTTGGCTTGATACTCATGAAACGCAATTTGTGATGCAAACCTTGCGAGATCAAATCGGGCAGCATGTTTTTCCTATTCATCGATTAGATCGCCCTACATCAGGTGTATTACTATTTGCCTTAAATAGTGAAATAGCAAATTTAATGTGTCAGCAATTTGAACAGAAAACGGTGCAAAAATCTTATTTAGCGATTGTGCGAGGGTATTTGCAAGGCGAAGGACGGATTGATTATCCCCTTAAAATCCAATTAGATAAGATCGCGGATAAATTTGCGCAAGAAGATAAAGCGCCTCAAGAGGCGGTGACGGATTATGAAGGCTTAAAAATTGTGGAAATGTCTTATGCGGTAGGGCGTTATCAAACCGCGAGATATTCATTGGTGAGGTTAGTTCCTCAAACGGGCAGAAAACACCAGTTACGACGTCACATGAAGCATATCTTTCATCCTATTTTAGGTGATACACAATATGGTGATTTGCATCAAAATCGTGCTTTAACAGAATATTCTGGCTGTCAGCGTTTATTTTTACACTCAGATACACTTATTTTTGAACATCCTATTCATTTTACCAAAATAGAAATTAAGGCTGGTTTAGATGAACAATGGAAGCGTGTGATGGAATTATTTAATTGGTCAATTTAACGAGAAGAAATAATGTTAGATATTAATTTAACCCATGAACAACAACAAAAAGCAGTAGAACAAATTCAGGAATTAATGGCGCAAGGAATTAGTAGCGGTGAAGCCATTCAAATTGTGGCAAAAGCATTACGTGAAATTCATCAAAAAGATGATAAAGAGACTTCCGATAATAAATAAGTAAAAATTTTGTGATCAATGTATCATTTTTAAAGTTTCGTTGTTGCATAAAAAAATAAAATGTTTGAATATATTTCCAATTGAGGTGATAAGGCATGAGTCTTATTGTTTTTAAGTATTAAGGGCGAAGCCTATAGAG
>JAGZRY010000101.1 GCA_018381425.1 Haemophilus parainfluenzae | reverse complement strand
TATCCACGATTTAAAAGGGAGAGAAAAATGGACCAATTAGAAATGAAAAAATTAGCGGCACGTGCGGCGTTAAAATATGTTAAGCCCGATACCATTGTTGGCGTGGGAAGTGGTTCAACAGTGAATTGTTTTATTGAAGCCTTAGGAGAATTAAAAGATCAAATTCAAGGCGCGGTAGCAGCATCTAAAGCTTCAGAAGAGTTATTACGTAAACAGGGTATTGAAGTATTTAGTGCTAACGATGTATCAAGTTTAGATATTTATGTGGATGGCGCAGATGAAATCAATCCACAAAAAATGATGATCAAAGGTGGCGGTGCAGCACTGACTCGCGAAAAAATTGTGGCCGCTTTAGCGAAAAAATTTATTTGTATTGTAGATACTAGTAAACAAGTGGATGTTTTAGGTACGACTTTCCCATTACCAGTAGAAGTCATTCCAATGGCGCGCTCACAAGTTGGCCGTAAATTAGTTTCCCTTGGTGGTGCGCCAGAATATCGTGAAGGTGTAGTAACGGATAACGGTAATGTGATTTTAGATGTGCATAACTTCGCCATTTTAAATCCAGTCGAAATGGAAAAAGAATTGAATAACGTAGCCGGTGTGGTAACAAATGGTATTTTTGCCTTACGTGGGGCCGATATTGTGATTGTTGGTACACCAGAAGGCGCAAAAGTCATTGATTAATAAAAATAAGGAAGCAAACATGACAAACAAAGTGTCACTCGACAAATCAAAAATTAAATTTGTGCTATTAGAGGGCGTGCACCAAAGTGCATTAGATACCTTACATGCCGCAGGCTACACCAATATCGACTTTTACAAAAAAGCCTTAGATGGTGATGAGCTAAAAGAAGCCATTAAAGATGCGCATTTTATCGGCTTACGTTCTCGTACTAATTTGACTAAGGAAATGATTGAAGCTGCGCCGAAACTCATTGCCATTGGCTGTTTCTGTATTGGTACCAACCAAGTGGATCTTAATGCAGCAAAAATGCGTGGGATTCCGGTATTTAATGCCCCGTTCTCCAATACACGTTCTGTGGCTGAATTAGTGTTGGGTGAAATTTTGCTTTTAATGCGTAATATCCCTCAAGCGAATGCAGATGTACATCGTGGTTTATGGAATAAATCGGCAGTGGGTTCTCATGAAGTGCGTGGCAAAAAATTAGGTATTGTGGGTTACGGCCATATCGGTTCGCAATTAAGTATTATTGCGGAATCTTTAGGGATGGAGGTGTATTTCTACGATATTGAAAATAAATTGCCATTGGGTAATGCAAAACAATTACACACACTTGAAGAGCTGTTAGGTTCTTGTGATGTGATTTCGCTTCATGTACCAGATTTACCTTCAACTCGTAATTTAATGAGTGCTGAACGTATTGCACAGTTAAAACAAGATTCTATTTTGATCAATGCGGCACGTGGTACTGTGGTGGATATTGATGCTTTAACAGCAGCGCTTGAAGAAGGCAAAGTCCGTGGCGCGGCGGTTGATGTATTCCCTGTTGAACCCGCTTCAATCAATGAAGAGTTTGTTTCACCATTACGTAAATTTGATAATGTGATTTTAACCCCTCATATCGGTGGTTCAACCGCGGAAGCACAAGAAAACATTGGTTTTGAAGTGGCGGGTAAATTTGTGAAATATTCTGATAACGGCTCAACCCTTTCTTCTGTGAATTTTCCAGAAGTATCTTTACCAGAACACGTTGGCACAAAACGTTTACTCCATATTCACGAAAACCGTCCTGGTGTATTAAACAAACTGAACCAAATTTTCGTCGAAGCCAATCTCAATATTGCAGCGCAATATCTGCAAACCGATCCAAAAATTGGTTATGTTGTGGTAGATGTTGAAACAGATGATGCATCACCATTGTTAGCCAAACTCCGTGAGATTGAAGGCACAATTAAAGCACGTGTGTTGTATTAATGTGAAAAATTAAGCAAAAATTGACCGCACTTTGTGCGGGATGCAAAGCAAAATGGGCAAAGTAAGTTATTTTACTTTGCCCATTTTTATTAACTAGTTGCAGCTTACATTTATTTAATCATAGCCTTAAATAGATTACGACGATCAGCATTAAATGTCGGCTGTGCGGTTGGTATAGATAAAATCATACGTAAACAATCTTGTGTGAGTTGAATCGCTTGTTCATTAGTCAGATTCGGATCGAGGGGTGAATGTAAGGAGCAACTTAAATATTGCGGTACATTTTCAATGCTACTAACGGTGAAAGTGAGTGCTTTGTAAGGCAGCTGCACGGTGAGTTTGTCACCTAATTCACGAGGCTCCCATTGTTGTTGAGGCCCAGGCAGAATTACAATACTCATCATCCACGGGGTTAATACTGTGCCAATCCATTGGTCTTCGAATAAAACAAATTTAGGGCAGAAACACTTGATGCCTTTGTGATAAAAAGGAAGATCTTGCATTTCGGGCACAATGTTTTTCATTTCAGTAAGGAAAATCTCCGTTGGGTTTTCTTCAAAGCCAGTGACAGAGGTTAAAAGTGCGGTCGAATTTTGTGGTGTTTTTTCGTGTCGATACATGGTTTATTTTTCAATATTAATAAGATTAAAGAATTCTGGAGAAACCTTAAAGAAAATTCCCCTCTTTCGTAAAGAGGGGGTTAGGGGAGATTTAACCCTAGTTTCGATTAATTAAGTCGGCCCCTCTTTTCTAAAGAGAAGAATCTAGATTCAAACCGTATTCCTTAATGACTTGATTTAACGTTTCAAAAACCTTTGGCAACATGTTTTGTATTGTTTCCGTCAAACCAATTCCAGATTCTAGTGATTCTGGTTGGATGCCGATAAGGCAAAGGTGTTTTGGAAATTCATCCGTCAATTTCATCGCAGAAAGTACATCACAAATGCCGAGTTGGTGTGGCGAAATTTTACGAGAGAAAAAGGTGGGCACCTGCTCGTCATGCAACACAATAATCTCGCCTGGCTGTTTGTTAGCAAGCACGGCATCGACAATAATCAAATGCTCGCGATTTGCCATCGCATCCAGTAATTCCATGCCACAAGTACCACCATCGATGATGTCAAAGTGCGGTTGAATTTCAGGGCGTTTTTCAAGCTCCTGCACAACACGTACACCGACACCTTCATCACTTAACAAAATATTGCCGACGCCAAGAATTAACGGCTTCATTACAACACCTTCACTTCAGTCACTTCACCGTTTTCGGTATTAACCACGTGCACGGCACAGGACATACAAGGGTCGAAAGAGTGAATGGTTCTGACCACTTCCAATGGTTTAGTTGGATCTGCCACCGGTGTACCAATAATGGAAAGCTCATAAGGACCCATTTGGTCTTGTTCGTTACGTGGACCTGCATTCCATGTAGATGGTACAACGGCTTGATAGTTTTCAATGCGACCGTCTTTGATGACAACCCAGTGAGAAAGCATACCGCGTGGTACTTCACCAAAACCAACACCACGGAACTCGCCGCTTGCTGGGATGTCCGTTTTGATATACGCCGTCATATCACCTTTAGCGATATTATCAATGAGCATTTGCCATTGAGCGCTTAAAATGTCGTTGAGCGCACAGCAATGTACGGTACGACCGATAATACGTCCAAGGGTAGAATGTAATTGATCGGTAGTTAACGTGTTACCAGTCAATTTTTCATAAATGCCTTTTAATTCATTGAAGTGGTTGACAGTTGGTGTGTCATTCGCAGCTAAACCACACATTAAATAGGCGAGAGGTCCCACTTCGACAACTTTACCGTAGAAGGTTGGTGCTTTTACCCAAGAGTATTTACCATTATCCTGCCATCCGGTATATTTCGGACGAGTTAAACCAGCCCACGGTTCTAATGGTTCATCATCTTCGTACCAAGCGTGTTTACCGCTCTCTTTGATTCCTTTTACAACGAATTCATCTTTTTGTTGGTCGATAGGACGGAAAGTGGATAAATCACCATTTTCAACGTAACCACCTTTCAACATGAATTTAGAATTGTCCGCATCAATTGGATATTCAGGCACAGATAAGTAGTTACCCGATGTTTTACCCAAGCTTAACCATTCAGGATAGTAAGCCGCAAATACTGCCGCATCTACTTTATACACTTGGTTGATGAAGTCAGTTAAGCGATCGATACAAGCTTTCACGAACATGAGACGTTCATGGTTAAGCACAGCTTGGGAATCCAAGTTAATTGGGTTTGCCACACCACCAATCGCCAAGTTTTGAATATGTGGTGTTTTACTACCAAGTAATGCAACTACACGGTTAGCATCACGTTGACATTCAAGGGCTTGCAAATAGTGTGCTACGGCAATGAGGTTGGCTTCTGGTGGAAGTTTCATGGCTGCATGACCAAAGTAACCGTTAGAGAAAATACCAAGTTGTCCGCTGTCCACTAATGCTTGAATTTTTTTCTGTACGTTGCGGAATTCGTTAGCACTGTTTAATGACCATGTAGAGACACCTTTTAGCATGTCTGCTGCTTTTTCAGGATCAGCTTTTAGCGCAGCGGTGATATCCACCCAGTCCATCGCGGAGAGTTGATAGAAGTGCACGATATGGTCGTGAATGCTGTGTGCAGCAAGAATCATGTTACGAATGTACTGTGCATTGACTGGTACTTTAGCACCGATAGCATCTTCTACGGCACGTACGCTGATAATCGCGTGTACTGTGGTACATACGCCACAGATACGTTGCATAATCATCCATGCATCACGTGGGTCGGCACCTTTTACGATATTTTCCATACCGCGCCACATGGTACCAGATGACCAGGCATTGGTGACGACGCCGTTTTCAATTTCGCAATCAATACGTAAATGACCCTCAATACGAGTAATTGGGTCAATTGAGATACGTTTTTTTTCTGACATTATTCTGCTCCGCTAACTTTTTTGCTGAACGCCGCTTTTTCGGCAATAATTTTTTCTGAGTCTTCGGTATGTTTTTCTTTAAATACCGGTAATACAGGGAATAAACGAATGATTAAAATATAGGCACATACTTCAATCGAAACGAAACCGATTGAAATAAGCAATTCTTCCGCAGATGGGAAATATTGATAGCCATTGCCCGGATTATACATGATAAGCGAGTAGTTCATACGCCATAATGCTGCACCGAGTAACATGCTTAATGCCGAAATAAATAACCAACGGGAATCTGATTTTTTCTCCCCAAGGAAGAGGGTTAGTAATGGTAATACCATCAACCAGACTTCCATCCAGAACATCCATGCTTCAAATTTAGTTAATTTATCGAAACCCACAACCATTTGCAGTTTGTCGTGATAAATCAACTCACCAAAACGCACCGCTAAGAAACAGAAAATTAATCCTGCGGTAACGCGTGCTAATTGAGTAAATAAATGACGTTCATCTGGTGTTTTTCCTGCAAGACCCGCTTTAACTAAAGAACCCTCAAAAATCACAATAGAGAAGCCCATAATGAAAGCAGTCAGCAAGGAGAGAATTGGTAGCACTTCATAGCTTTGCCATACCGGATGGACTTTGTGACCAGCCACAATCATCAAGGAACCCATTGAAGATTGGTGCATCATTGGTAACAAGGCACCCAAGGCAATAATGAAAAACATGATTTTGTTCAGTTTATTAAACCATTTTTTCAAGCCGAAGAAACCAAGCCATACCGGGGCAAATTCTAGGGTTACCACGATGATGTACACCGTCATACAAAATGCCGTTTCAAATAGAACGGAATTCGTGTTGAACTGACCTGGAATGTAGAAATATGGTAAATGCCAATAACGTCCCATATCAATGGTAATAGATAAACCACCAAGGGAATAGCCGAATAAACTTGCAAGCAATGCAGGGCGAACAAGAGCGTGATACTTCCCTTTATTGAAAATATACACGGTCCAAGCTAACGCCCAACCGCCACAGGCAAATCCTGTACCGACAAGTAAGTCAAAGGCAATCCATAAACCCCAAGGATAACCGCCATTAAGTGCGGTAACGGAACCAATACCGAAAACCAAACGTTTTAAAATTAATAAAACGCAAAGCACGGCAAGTGGTGCAAAAAAGAGAATTGCGGCAGAAACAAGGCGACCGCCTACCGGACGTGGATTACTC
>JAGZRY010000100.1 GCA_018381425.1 Haemophilus parainfluenzae | reverse complement strand
ATTTTGCGTGATGATTCTCACATCATAGGCTTTTTCTAGTTCAACTAAGGCGAGATGCGCTGCATTGGGCTTAGCTGCTGCCGCATTTTTACGGCGTTGGTTATAGAAATCGAGCACTTTCGCGCGGTTCTTTTGCAAGGCTTCAGGCGTACAAACTTCTTCCACTTTATGCCCAGCCCACAAGCCATCTTCCGCTCTAAAAGTAGGAATACCACTTTCGGCACTAATTCCTGCTCCTGTTAATACCACGCAAATTGGTTTTCTGGTATCCATATTATTATCCTTAAAGTAATTTAAGCGTTGCTTATAAATTTTTTTTGAAACTGAGAAAAGAACTTTTGATATTTCAGAATATTTTCGATTACTTTTGGAGCATCTAATTTTCCTTCTCCAAGCCAATATTGCTGTTCAATAATAGCAAAAGTCATATAAGCACCAGAGCCAAATCGTTCAGGCCTTTTGATTTCAAATAACCCTGCTTTTTTAGCTTCTACAGTTATCAATTCATAAAGTTCATTTCTAAGGCTTGATGGAGATTTTTCTTTATTATTTGAATCGATCTCAACTTTAAAACATAATCGTGCTTTATTTTGTTCTAATTGCATATAAATAGAACTATTATATTTCCATTCTAGCCAAGAAAAGCAACTCCACCAGAAACCATTTGAAGGATTATTTGCATACCCCCAATTTATATCATTAAGATTAAGATTTTTATCTATAAACTGATGAAAACCCTCCCAATCATCGTTACCCCATTTTTGAATTTCTTTTTCTAAAAATTGATTATATGTTTCATTAATGCTAGATAAATTAATGATAAAATCACTAAAAATACTATCTTTAATGTCTTTATAATCTTTAAATATTGAAATTAATTTTTCTCTATCAAATATATAGTATCCATCTTTTACTACATTATTTAGACTATGTAAGCTTTCATTACCAGTTTTAAGATAGATTAAAATAGGTTCCAATAAATTATTTTTAGAACAATGCTCACTAGCATACTCTCTATATCTGTGCAATTGTTCATCGTGATATTTTGTATATGTTTTATCCTCAATAACAATAAAATATTTCTCGTTAATAGTTGCAACAATATCTACATTCTTCCATTGTCGCACAGCTAAAACATTCTTGATTTGCTCATTAAAAGATGGATATTTCGTTTTAATCAACGTTGTTACAAAGTCTTTTGCACATTTATTTAATAATGGTTCTTCCTGTTCGAATTTTTTATTTGAGAATAAGATTAGCCAAGTAAAAAATGCATCTTGGCTAAGCTCTTTAGTTGCAATACTAAAAAGATTTGGTCTAGGGCACATATTTTCTCCTAAAAAATATTAATAAGTACAAATTACGAAATAAAGTATATTTACAACTACACCTTGTTCATCATTTTCAGAATATCATCAATCCATCTATCTCTTCCCATCATGCCAAATATATTCCCCGCTTTATAAAGGGGTTGATAAGTATAGCTTTCAATGTGCAAGAATGGCTTATCTGAAAGGCGTTGGAAATATTGTTTTAGCTGTGATTTTGAGCGTAATAACACGTCATATTCAGCTTGAATATGGGCGCACATGGCATCAATACGCAATTTAAATTCATTACTGTGATAAGGGCTGATAATTAAATAGACCGTTTTGTACTCGGTTGTTGTTTCATCCGCATAAACGCATGCCAAATTAAACACTTGCCATTTATAGCGATCTGCAAAAGCACCAATGACTCGGCTTTGGTCCTCATTTTTAACTTGCACAAGGGCGGCTGGCTTTTTCAAACAATCTTGCAAAATATCACTTGGTGTAAAAGGCCCACAGCCTAAGTAAGATAAGACGCAATTCCAATTAGCAAACTGTTCTGTACCAAAATGAACATGTTCGCCTTGAAATTTGCCAGCACCATTTTTAGTGCGATCATCAATTAAATAATCACCTTGGTTGAGATTTTTATGATGGGATAAAATCAATCGTTTGTATAAGGCTGAACCTTTTTCTTCACCGAAATAATGTTGAATCCATTTTACTTTATCACTCCAAGCGGAAGGATTATGCCAAGGCGCAGTTGAAAGCACATAAATATGATATTTTTTCATTAATTTATGCACAGCAGAAATCGCATTCGGCATGGGTTCCATTAAGCTAAAAATACCCTCGACTTCATCATATCGACCTTCATATTCTCGCTTGGTTTTATCATCTAGTTTTGCAATACCTGATGGAAAATCTACCATCACATTATCCATATCAATGTACACAATCTGTTTCATTTGAATGCCCTCTCTTCAGATAGATTTATCATAAAGCACAAAGCGACAATTTATGTCGTTATACTGTTTCTTCTAAATATACACGCTCAATTTCTTGATAATTTTCACCAAAGTGAGCTATCCACCACTCCAGCATAGCGCTCTCAATCACGGTGGCTGAAATTTCATATTCAGTGCCACAATCTTTTACGCTTTGATCAGCTGAAAGCGGGGTTTCTGTCAAAAAGCCTCCCGTTTGTTTATCAATACGGAAAGTTAAACGTATTTTTTTACCTGAACTAAAACCAAAGTTTTGGCTTTCAACATAAACTTTTAGATTAAATTTCGGGCGTTCAAATTGCATTGTACTGACATTCACTTCAAGTAAACGATGCAAGGCTAAATGTAAGATATCACCATGTTCATATTCTGCCACCACATAACTGCTAGGACCTTGCTGAACAAGGGCAAGCGGCTTAACTTGAGCCTTATGCTCCTTGCCGTGAATGCTACGATAATGCACTTGCAAAAATCGGTTTTGATACAGTGCAGTACTAATTTGCTTAAAAATTTCAGGATCAATTTTCGCTGGCAACAATGGCTGACTAGTTGGTGCAATAGCCACTTTATTGAGCCACTCTGAAGCGCCTTTTTTATGCGATTCATAAGCAAGATTGTAATCCGCTTGTTTAAAGAATCCTTCCATCGATTGCATTATATTGGCAGGTAAAATGCCAGCTAAATATTGCTTTGCCAACATCAACACTAACGATTGTTGTTCATTTAAAATTGGCATATCCAAGCCTTTCGCATCAGGCTTCCAGCGATAACTATAGGGCTTATCATTGGTATTGCAGTCAATTTCAAACTGCTCACATAACGTATTCAGTGCACGCTGAATACTGCGCAAATCGCGCTCAATACCTAATGCGAGCAATTTCTCTCGCAGCTCTAACGAGCTAATGGAAGTGTTTTTCGGTATTAAACGTAATAGTTCGAGGTAGAATTTTAGGGAAGATGATTCGGACATAATTGCCTCATAAATTCTTTAGTCATATAAAAAATCGGGCAATTTTTAAACTGCCCGATTTGTTTCTATTTTTGACCGCACTTTACGCCTTGGCGGTATCAATACGTTCGAATGACAACACTTTATTTTCTAACTGACGGAGTAATAAAGTGGCGATACCAGTAATAATGAGGTAAATACCGCCTGCAATACCGTAGATAGTTAACGCATCATATTCTGTGCCATAAAGTTGGCGTGCGTATCCCATGATATCCATGATCGTAATGGTAGAAGCTAATGCTGTACCTTTAAATACCAAAATAATTTCATTGGTATAAGACGGGAGAGCACGTTTTAACGCATAAGGAATGAGGATTTTTAAAGTCTGCATACGACTTAATCCTAATGCCGCACAGCTTTCCCATTGACCTTTAGAGATCGCTTTTACTGCTCCGTGGAATAATTGGGTTGAATAAGCCGCACTATTCAATGCTAAAGCTAATGCAGCACAGAACCATGCATTGGAGAATAATCCCCATAATGGGCTGTCCACCAACCATTGGAATTGACCAGGACCGGCATAAATTAAGAAAAATTGCACTAAAAGTGGGGTGCCTGTAAATAAAACAAGGAACAAATTGACCGCACTTTTCACCAATTTATTGCCAATAGAAAGCAAGAAGGTTAAGCCTAATGCGAGGAAAAAGGCAATAAACAATGCGACAACCGTAAGCAACAGGCTAGTCGGAATACCTTGAGCAATAACAGCTAAATACTCTTGAAACATTATTCGACTCCCCGTTCAAATCGAGTGAAACGTAATTCTAATTTGCGAATCCCCGCTTGGCTGATCAACGTAATCACTAAATAAATCAAGGCTGCAATGCCATACCAAGTGAAAGGCTCATGAGTATTGGTATTGATGTATCCTGCTTGACGCATTAAATCATCGACACCAATTAATGATACCAACGCCGTATCTTTTAATAACACGAGCCATTGATTGCTTAAGCCTGGTAAAGCATGTCGCCATACTTGTGGCATAATTAAATTGATGAAGGTATAAGGACGGCTTAATCCTAAAGCTGCACCTGATTCCCACTGCCCTTTTGGAATAGCTTGAATCGCGCCACGTAAGGTTTGGGAAGCATAAGAGGCAAAAATCAAAGACAATGCAAATACACCACAACCAAAGGCGCTGAATTCAATATACTCTCCCGTTAGCATTTCCACAACTTGGGTTGAACCAAAATAAATCAATAATACGACTAAGATTTCTGGTAAACCACGTAATAAAGCAATAATAATCGCCGTTGGTTTTGCAATAAATGCATATTTATTAGCCTCTAGTCCTGTAAAAACAATGCTGAGTAATAAACCGACAATCAGAGAGCAAATAGCAAGCCCTAAGGTCATTAGGGCTGCATGTCCAATTAATGTAAGATAATCATAAAACATAGATTATTTAGTCATCCATTTATCATAGATTTTTTGGTATTCGCCATTTGCTTTTACCGCTTCTAAACCTTTATTCAAGCTTTCTAGCAATTCTTTACTTGATTTATTTACCGCGATACCTAAACCGTTACCGAAATATTTTTTGTCTGTCACTTTGTCACCTACAAATTGAATTTCAGCTTCTTTTGAAATCATATCAGCTAGCACCGCTGTATCACCGAAGATAATATCAATACGGCCATTTTTTAAGTCTAAGATCGCATCTTGAAGGCTGGCATAAGCTTTCGCATTATATTGTTTGCTTTCTGCTGCAGTATATTGTTGGAATGTTGTTCCGTTTTGAACACCAACTGTTTTTGCTGAAGCTAAATCCGCTTTGCCTTTTAACGCTACATAGCTTGCTGAACTATCATAGTAAGCATTAGAAAACGCTACTTGTTTTGCACGAGCATCCGTAATATCAATCGCAGAAATTGAAGCATCAAAACGTTTTGCTTTCAAACTTGGAATTAATGCATCAAAAGATTGGCTTTTGAAATGACAAGTCGCTTGGATTTCTTTACAAATTGCATTCGCTACATCCACATCAAAACCGATGATTTCGCCTTTTTCATTCGTTGTTTCAAATGGCGGGTAGCTCGGTTCCATCGCGAAAGTAATTTCTTGTGCATTCGCAGCAAAAGCTGAGCCCATTAACATTGCGGTTAAAAGTAATTTTTTCATGTTGTGTTTCCTTATTCTGAGTGTGAAAGATATTGTTTAAATTGTTCGGTTTTTGGATTATCAAAGCAATCTGCACTGCCCATTTCAATAATCTTACCTTGTTCCATATAAACGACCTTTGTCGCCACTTTTTGTGCCACATTCACTTCGTGGGTTACAATCACTTGAGTAATGCCTGTTTGTTGAAGTTCTTTAATGATATCAACAACTTGAGCTGTAATTTCCGGATCCAGTGCAGCCGTTGGCTCATCAAACAACAACACTTGCGGTTTCATCATTAATGCTCGAGCAATGGCAACACGTTGTTGCTGACCGCCAGATAAGTGAAGCGGGAAACGATCGGCATGTTCTTCCAAACGTAAACGTTTTAAAAGTTCTAATGCATCTTTTTTCGCTTCTTCCTCGCTAATGCCTAACACTTTTTTCGGCGCTTCAATTAGGTTTTCAATCACTGTTAAATGTGGCCAAAGATTGTATTGCTGAAATACCATGCCAACATCTTGACGAAGTTGACGAATAGCTTTCGGATTATTATTCGCCTGAGACAAATCAAAATGGTTATTCGCAATATGTAATTCACCAGAAGTTGGCACTTCTAATAAATTTAATGTACGGATTAACGTACTTTTCCCTGCCCCACTTGGCCCGAGTAACACCACAGTATCGCCTTCCTGTGCATCAAGATTGATATCAAACAATGCCTGTGATGAACCATAAAAGAAATTCAAATTTTTAACACTAATCGCCATTTTAAGTTTACTGCTATCCTTGATTGATTCGTAA
>JAGZRY010000099.1 GCA_018381425.1 Haemophilus parainfluenzae | reverse complement strand
AATGCTAGTGAAGAAAGTGCAAATCACCTACAACGGCATCACACTCATCAGCCAAAACACAGAATACGCACCAATAGAACTCAATGCAGAACAAGCCAACAACTTGATTGTGATAGGGCAAGTCGTGCGTGGCTATCGGGATTTTTAAACGCCATTTAAACAAAATTTAAAGCCACTTTTAAATTTCTCATTTCAAGTGGCTATTTTGACATTTCAAACAAAACCCAAAATTTTTTCCCATTTCATTATTCTTCTTTTTCCTCCCCAATAAAAAAAGGCTCTACATCACGTAAAGCCCCGTTTCATAAGGTTTTGAACCACTTATTCCCGCTTATTACAACCAAATCCCTATTTCTTTGTTTATTTCTCATATTAAGTGGTTGGATACACCGTACAATCTGATCCATCAAATATTGAGGAGAAAATAATGAAAAAAATGCCTGTATTGTTTATTGGGCATGGTAGCCATTTGGCGAAAAAGTTAGCTGCTTTACGAGAACAAGGTCTGTTGATTATCGGCAGTAGCAATATTGTGCATAATCTAAGAGTGATAAGTTGGGAACATATCGAGCAAATCGGTGCCGGGTATGATTGGGCGTTTGCTTTCCGTGAAACAGTCAATCAGGCGATTGCGACACAAGATGATGAAACCTTGGTGCATTATGAACAGCTAGGCGAAAAAGCAAAGCTTTCTGTGCCAACGCCAGAGCATTACTTACCTTTGCTGTACATCATGGCGTTACGCGAACCGCAAGACGAAATTACGTTTTTCAATGATAATCTGATTGCCGGTTCGCTCAGTATGACGTCGGTTTTAGTGGGGTAAAATGCTTTGAAGTTTGAAGACTAGTTGGGAGATAAAACATTCTTTACCAACTTAATTAGTTGTCATAATTTTTCTGATTATTGATTATAAGCTTTAAGAGATAGCCCTCAGTAAACTATAATATATTCAGAATAAATTAATAGGAGTATTAAAAGCGTAATCGATTGATTGTGATTAGTATACTCACAACCCTATCTAAATTTTTAGATTATTTAATATCTAAATAATATTTAACCCATATTCCAATAGAGACCCCGCATTAAAGACCTCTTTTTTTACACATGTTCAGATCTGCTAGATCTCTAAAAATATAGACTTAAGAATATACTCAAATTATAAAATTTATATCAGGTTGCCCTTGTCGTGCATAATAGGATGAAAATCGAGATATTATGTCTTTTAGAAATGGGCTAGACACTTGAATAACTGGACTATTAAAAGACTCATTTAGCTCTTCTTGAGAATATGTAGAGACTCTTCTAAAATTAATGACAGCTCCATTATTGAAACAACTAGTCTTGGGAAGCCAACAATAATATAAATTTTTTGTATTTCTTTGGTATTTTATTAAGTCATTATCTTGTTGCTTTAAAAGATACTCTTTTGGAAACTCAGGATTACTTTTCAAGTACCTTTTTTTAAGTTTTTTACCACCATGGCAATTACTAATAAAATAGTCATCAGATAAAATATCTTCAAGCATTTGAATCTCAACCAGTAATGCTCTATCAGTATTGCATTCTCCCCCTTCACGCTCTGCCAAATCACAAGCAGGACTCAAAACAATATAAAATTTATTGTTATCTTTATTTTTTAAAATGCACCCTGTATCTACTTTTACTTGATCCAGCTCTAGGTTTGGCAAATGTATATACATTTCATCAGGGTAGCAATTTTCACTGCTTTTATATAATTCATGAATAAGATGATTAAGTGTATGACGTAGTAGGGCCTTTTCCGTATCATCTGAATCTTTTTCCGCATAAGAAACCCAATTACTCTTTTCTGAAGCTGTTGGTTTCGTTGAAATTTCAGGAAGAAGGTGTTTTATAAAAATTTGACTTAGACTTTGTTCAATTTGACCTTTTCCTCCCATTATTTTGGTTAATCCAGTTTTGTAAATATCCCAAAATTTATATATAAGCTGTCCATATGTTATATCTGCTTTTTTAAACAGACCAATTGAAGGAATCTCTGTTACATCTGCGACATCGGGAGTTCCAGTATATATTGCTACAGGTATCCGTTTTAAATGCTTTCTTATTACATCTAAAGCCTGATTCCCCTCATTGCCAGAATCGGCTAATTTCATATCGATAATTGCACCATCAAAGTAAGAATTCTCTAATGCTTTTAATGCATTCTTTATACTGGTATGAGTTTCTAACTGAATATACCACCCATTGTCTTTGTGATCTTCATTAAAATCATCTACAGCGTTTTGACAAGATTGCGTCTCTTCATCGTTATCTTCGATAAGAATTAACGTCATTTTATTCATTTTCATCCCCTTTTGTAGAAAGTCTAAAATAAGCTCCGGTAGTAGATTCTAAAGCTGTAAGTTTCAACCCATTTCTATCAGCAGCTTCACCTGCAATTGCCAAACCGATACCTGTACCACCCGGTTTAGTGCTAAATTGAGGTTCAAATATAAGATTATCCTCAATAAGATTGGATTCTATCCCAGGGCCTGTATCACGAAAATCTATATAACTTAAAGAATTTTTCTCAGTAATAATACTGATCATAACTTCCCTAATGTCAGTATTTTTCTCTGACAGCCAAAAGATGCTATTTTCTATAAGATTAGTAAATATAGCAGCAATATCCTGTTGCCATGCTTCTATAATTGCACTTCCACTAATTTTGAATTTAATGCCCTTATCTTCCATTTGTTGACGAAATATTGCAAAACAATTAGAAATTTCATTCTCTATAGATAATTGTCGTTTAGCTGGGCGTTTTCCCATGGCAAGAGGGTCAAGTCGTAAAAAGAGATCAGAAAATGTTTTAGCGTTTGAAACCGTATTATGTGCAATTGATTCAATCTGTTGTATATGTTCAAAATCACTTGTTTCCTTGTATTTCTTGATAAATCTATCTATTCTGGGAACCTCATTTCGAAAATAATTTAGTGGTCTTCTGCCTTCATGTAAAACAACATTCATAATTTTCCCCAAAGTTGCTTGACCTTGGTAAGTCGCTATAGCTTGACGAATTTCTTCTACTGTCTGGCTTTTTTCTTCTTCTTCTTTACTGATCAATTCAATAACTTCTTCTGCTGATTTTGCATTCATTCCCCCTGCAATCAATTTTTTATGAACAATTTGTTTTAAATTATCAAAAGACAAAATCCGATTCAGCTCTTTTTCAACTTTAAGTGCAGGTTTACTCAATCCTGCTTTACGCCTAAAACTGAATCTCCGTATTTCCAGCTCTTTAATCACATCGTTTGTAATCTTTTGCAATTGTTTATAAGCGTTATTATCACGCAAACCATCCCTTGCACTCTTCTCTATTAAATCGGATTCTTCCTCAGAGCCAATTAGTACATAACCAATTACTTGGTTGCTACCAATTTTTTGAGCAGGTTTTTGAATTCTCTTTTCATTGAGCTTCAACCAGTCAAATTCAGGATCCCCAAGGGGGCGAATCCGAAATCCATTACGATAAACTCCAATCCCATTAGAATCATTAAGAATCTGCCGAGCCAGCAAATTTCCAACATAGTTGCCATTATTATCTTTAAGACCGCGGTGGATTAATTGTTCTATTGATTCTTTTTCCCTGTCATAAACACGGATATCAAAGATTAAATCACCACAACCAGTAGGCTCTCCTAAATTAAATGAAATAACCTCGTCTACTGTATTTCTTGCTTTCTGCAAAGCATAAGTCAGAGTACCTTTGCCATTTGATTCAATTTTCCCAGAAATTTTATAATCGAATAAATCAAAGATGGGGTATGGGGCAATAGTCTCCTCTATATCTTCAAAATCAGAGAACCCACTGATTTTCAGATGAATCTGAAAGTCCTGAGCAGTTTTATCGATTAAATTTTGCACTGGGGATATCAGTTTTTTTAATTCAAAATTTAATTTAATAAACTGATTTTTATCCCATTCTTTGTAATAATCCTGTCCACCTTCGATTGTTAAAGTAGTTCCATGAGGTTCTTTAGTTGAGTGGCTTTCAACTAAAATTTCAACATCATCCAAGTATTCAGATTTTTCAAAATCACGCCAGTCAACCAAAACTGTTGTTTTTTCGGCACCTTCTGAAACTGTCTCTAGTAATAAGGTAGAACCAAGCATAGATGCAGCATAGCGGCCTATCCCTTTACGACCTTGCATAATTCGACCATCCGGACTTGTTCTGCGCTCAAGCTTATCCGGCGTTGATGGAACCATCCACTTGTTAATCACTGTATCTTGTGACATCCCATGGCCATAGTCACGGACAGTAATCTCTATTCTTTTCTCAGGATTGCCACTTATATTTTCTGATAGTTTTTCAGTGGCTTTAAAATGTATTTCCACAGATTTCGAATCCGCATCATAAGCGTTTTTTACAAGCTCAACTATAGCAGCATAACTATCCTGAATCAGATCTCTACCGATAGTTAATAAATGTCGTCCAGCCGGTCTTATTTTATAAACATTTTCACTCATGCCAATTCTCCTTCAAATTTTCTGCAATTTTTCTTGCCAGTATAACTGGAACAGCATTACCAATCTGCCTAAATGCAGCAGTTCTACTTGGTTTGTCAGTCCCCCCTTCAAAATAATAATCATCAGGAAAAGTTTGAAGGCGTGCTGCTTCTCTAGGGGTAATTGATCTATTCTGATATGAATCAGGATGGATATAGTAATGTCCATCTTTAGCAAGATGAGCTAATACCGTGTGAGATGCAGATAAATTACCTGCAACAACCTTAAATCTGTCGGCAAATGCAGTTCGATTCTTATGTGTTTTAAGATTTTCAGGCAAATCATTATATTCCATCCTTTTCCCCTCTCTGCTCCATAGATCCGTTACCAAACGATATATTTTGGAGTCTTGTTGATTGAGTGGGCGTGCAATATGCCATGTAACAGGAATATCATTGTTTTTTATGCCTGAATCATACAACCAGTTACCCGTATACTTCTTCATTCTACAAGGACGAACACTTCCTTCTCCTGCATGGATTACAGGAAGATCAGTAAATATTTCATTAACTAACACATTTGGTTTATCAAGCTCTAATTGAGGATAGAATCCGGTTTGATGCCCTTTTCTACCAACCAGTATGATTCTTTTGCGAGCTTGCAGAGCGCCATAATCATTTGCATTAAGTATGCGATATTCAGTCTCGTAACCTAACTTTTTAAAAAGGTTTCTCATCTCTTGAAAATAATAATTGCCATTAGCATCTTTTGCAGATAAAAGTCCTAATACATTTTCAAAAACAAAGTATTTAGGTTGGTAGCGTTGAAGAAATTTCCCGTAAAACTTGTATAAATAATTACGTTTATCACCAAGCATTTTATTAGAATCACATGATCTACCGACAAGAGAATAGGCTTGGCATGGCGGGCCACCAACAATCAAATCAAGAGGTGAGTCTTTAAGTAAATAATCAATCTCATTAAATAATGTTTTTAAGGTATTTTCTGAGATTTCCATATTAATTACTGTTTTTATAATATGCTCAGGGATGATTTTATAAAATTCTGTGCGACTTAATTTTCCATTTAAGTAGTCCACATAAACATCTAGGTTATCTATTGATTTTAACCAATGATAAGCCATACGCGTTTGCAGAGTAAAACAGGCAGCCTTGTCCGATTCAATATGAGCAACGGGCTTAAAACCTGCCTGAATGAACCCTTCGGAAAGTCCACCTGCACCTGCAAAAAGATCGAGAAAACGCAATTCTGACATTTAATACCTTAATTACTTATATTTTAATTAGCTATAACAGTAGCTATAAATTGATACCACAAAATGAACAATATTAAACCAACTTTCCCATAACAATGACTGGATATGACACAACTACACCCATGGAAAACAATATAGCTAGAAATAAAATCAAAGTTCAAACGTTTTTTTATTTATTATTTCTTCACAGGCTCTACTTCACCCACGGCTTTCTGAGATTTTTCATCCATTTCCACTTTAATATTGTGATCTACCACCACATTCATATTAATGGTGATACCTTCCTTTGGGGTGTCCAATTGAATGGTCGGTGTACAAGCTGTAAGTGTAAATATTGCCGCAAAAATAAAAAAGTGCGGTTGAAATTTAAGGTGTTTTATCATTTGTCTTTGTCTAATTGCTTATAAAGTTTATATTGCAGATTTTGTTCAAATTGCGAGCCGTAGTCAATCATATTCCACAATTCAAACATATTTTCTTGGTGC
>JAGZRY010000098.1 GCA_018381425.1 Haemophilus parainfluenzae | reverse complement strand
AACCAAACGAAGTGTTCTATCACATCGTCAAAGAGCATAAATAATGAGCCGCGAAATTATTGCCGTCATTCCTGCTGCAGGCGTTGGAAGCCGTATGCAAGCAAATAAACCTAAGCAATATCTGAAAATCCTAGACAAGACGATTCTGGAACATACACTCTCTGTCATTCTATCCCACCCTGCAATTAATCACGTTATTCTTGCAGTAGGAAAAAATGATCCCTATCTTTCTGAAATAACTTTATTCCCTCATCAAAACATCACCCTTGTTGAAGGGGGAGAAACACGAGCCGAGTCAGTTCTAAATGGGCTAAAAGCAATTAAAAATAACCAAGCATGGGTGTTAGTGCATGATGCAGCTAGACCTTGTTTAACACACCAAGATTTAGATAAATTACTCCAAATCGATGATGAACAAGGCGCTATTTTGGCCATTCCAGCAGTAGATACAATTAAACGTGCGAATAAACAACAAGATATTATTAAAACGGAAGATCGCGCTGAACTTTGGCTTGCACAAACACCTCAATTTTTCCGTTGCGATCTATTAAGAAATGCACTTGAACAGGGACTCTCTCAAGGTGCTAATATTACAGATGAAGCCTCTGCGATGGAACTTGCCGGATTTCGACCGCACTTAGTCACGGGAAGGAGTGATAATATTAAAGTGACACGTCCAGAAGATTTAGCTTTAGCCGAATTTTATTTAACAAGGAAAACTCTATGATACGAATTGGACATGGGTTTGATGTTCATGCCTTTGGTGAAGATCGCCCTTTAATTATTGGCGGCGTTGAAGTGCCTTACCATACCGGATTTATTGCCCATTCTGATGGTGATGTCGCCTTACATGCCTTAACAGATGCCTTATTAGGTGCGGCAGCATTAGGTGATATTGGTAAACTTTTCCCTGATACCGATATGCAATATAAAAATGCAGATAGTCGTGTTTTATTACGAGAAGCCTTTCGCCAAGTACAAGCAAAAGGCTATAAGGTTGGCAATGTGGATGTGACCATTATTGCACAAGCCCCTAAAATGCGTCCTCATATCGATGCAATGCGAGCGAAGATTGCAGAAGATTTACATTGTGATATTGAGCAAGTAAACGTGAAAGCAACCACAACAGAAAAACTTGGCTTTACGGGTAGAAGCGAAGGTATTGCTTGCGAAGCCGTTGCATTGTTACTCAAAGCTTAAATTTTAGGTAAAAGAAAAGGTTGGTAAAATACCAACCTTTCTTTATTTAGATTAAATTCTTATTATTTTTTTAATAAATCGCGAATTTCAGTAAGTAATTCTTCTTGTGAAGGACCTTTTACTTTTTCTACTGGTTTTTTCACTTTGTTGATACCTTTGATCATCATGAAGATTGCGAATGCAATGATGATAAAATCAAAGACATTTTGAACAAATGCACCGTAGTTTAATGTTACTGCTGGAGTTTCACCTACCGCTTCTGCTAACGTGATTTTTAAATCTTTGAAATCTACACCACCAGTTAAAATACCTAATACAGGCATTACTACGTCACCTACAAGTGAACTTACGATTTTACCAAAAGCACCACCGATGATCACACCGACTGCCATATCTACTACGTTGCCGCGCATTGCGAATTCGCGGAATTCTTTAAGAAAGCTCATAAAATTTCCTTTTGTGTTGGTTTAAAAAATTAAAAGAGTGCGTATTATAGATTTTCAGATTAAAAAGTAAACTGTTATTTAAATAAAAAATGCACTTGGTTGGAATAATTTTTCTATTTCTGACACAGATTTCTTATCATTGATATAAACAATGACACTATCACCTTCTTCAATGGCCACCTGACGACGTGCAATGATAACCTCATTTTTACGTAAAATTGCCGCAATCATTGCACCAACTGGAAGTTTAATATCGCCAATCTGTCTTCCAACCACATTGGATGTTGTCGAATCGCCATGTACCACAAGTTCAATGCCTTCCGCAGTACCATGACGCAAAGAGGCCACGTTTTTGATATCTCCTTTACGCACATGCCCCAATAAAGCCGAAATTGTCGCTTGTTGTGGTGAAACCGCAATATCAATGGTTCCCCCTTGAATCAAATTGATATATGCCATGCGTTGAATCAGTACCATCGCTTTTTTCGCCCCTAAACGTTTTGCCAGTAACGCCGACATAATATTGGCTTCATCGTCCGCACTTAATGATAAAAAGACATCGACGTTCTCAATATGCTCTTCAAAAAGTAAATTCTGGTCAGAAGCATCACCATGGAAAACAAGGGTTTTAGAGAGTTTCTCAGCCAAGACTTTTGCTTTTTCACCGTCTCGCTCAATAAGTTTCACTTGATACTTATCTTCTAACTGTTTTGCAACACCAGAGGCAATATTCCCACTGCCGGCAATCATAATACGCTTGTAGGTTTTCTCAAGGCGTTGCAACTCACTCATCACTGCTTTAATGTGCTCTGTCGCACAAATGAAGGTAATTTCGTCTCCCGCCTCAATAATGGTCGAACCTTGCGGGCGAATTAATTTATCATTACGTAAAATTGAAATGATACGGTAATCAATATGTGGCATATGCTCTTTAAAAGCAGATAACGCATAGCCCACTAACGGACCGCCGTAATACGCTTTTACAATCACAATGCTAATTCGATTATTGGCAAAATGCGCCACTTGCAGCGCACCTGGATAAGCAATTAAACGAGTAATCTCATCTGTAACTAAATTTTCTGGTGAAATCAGATGATCGATTGGTACGTTCTCATCATTAAATAATTTATCTTTCTCACGCAAATATTCCGCATTACGAATACGCGCAATACGAGTTGGGGTATTAAAAAGGGTATATCCCAACTGGCAAGCAATCATATTGGTTTCATCCGAAGCCGTTACGGCAACCATCAAGTCAGCATCAGCTGCCCCTGCATCTCGTAAAATCTTGGGTGAAGAAGGCGAACCTTTAACCACACGTAAATCATGCTTATCTTGCAAATTCTGCAAATGTTGAGATTCATTATCGACTAGCGTGATATCGTTATCTTCACTCACTAGATTTGCTGCAAGTGTTGTACCCACTTGCCCTGCACCTAAGATGATTATTTTCATTCTGTTCTCTCCACAACCAAAGGTCGGATACCAATTTCAGCTGAATTTAGACCGCACTTTAATGTTTCAATGCGGCGACAAATGGTCGCCGTTACTTGTTCTGCTTCTGCCATTTTTTCTGTAGTAATCGAAGGATCTTGTTTACCAAATAACAGGCCATCGAGCAAACGTTCTGCATGCATCCCTTCACGACAAAAATGCAACACGCCTACATCTTCAAATAATGTGGCTACTTTTGCTGTTTTAGTCGTCGCAATGCCTAAAGCACCATCTTCACCGCCGAGCTCTCGGAATAATTGATGTGTTGGAAATCCGCCGCACGCTAAGAAAAAAGCTTTATTGAAAACGATATTTCCCCCGCAGGTCGTGCGCATATATTGCCATGCCTGATCAAAATTGGGGTGTTCTGCATAACGTTGGGCTAAATTTATCGGTTTTAATGCTAATCTCACCACCGATGTATCTGGTTGAAAATGAAATGTTGCCGCAGCAATTTCTAATGCTCCAGGTTCGTATGCATCATCCGCATCTAAAAATGCGACAAAATCAACCGCACTTTTAGCAAAGAGCATCGCCCCCCAATTTCGAGCCATTGCGACACCACTATTTTTCGGCATTTGTTCGACAGAAATTCTGTCAGGATATTGCGCTGCAAGCTGTAAGGCTAATGCAAATGTATTATCTGTAGAGGCATCATCAATCAGCCAAAGACGGCCAAGATTACCTTGCAGCAACGCAGACTCCACTGCACGAACAAGCGTTTGTTCAGCGTTATAGCAAGGAATGACGACATCAATTAAAGGCAAATTCATTTAAGCTGACCGTTTTCTCAATTTTGCATAATAGAACCCATCCCCGCCATTCTCTTGTGGTAAGAATTGGATTCCAATCGTATTTTCCGTTTGTTCAAACGGCAATGGCATTAATTCTGCATCGGGTGTTTCAGCTAAAAAACGCTGTATTTGCTGACTGTTCTCATCGGGAAGCACCGAGCAAGTCGCATAAAGCAAAATACCATTAGGTTTCAATTTTGCCCAAAGCGCTTTTAGAATTTGTCCTTGCAAGGCAACCAATTGAGCAATATCCGTTTCTTGACGCAGCCATTTAATATCCGGATGACGACGAATCACCCCTGTTGCCGAACAAGGTGCATCTAATAAAATACGATCAAAGGATGCACCACTTAAACCTATTTCCGCAAGCCACTTATCAGGCTCGGTCGCATCACCACAAACGACAGTCGCCTGTTGATTCAAACGGGCAAGATTTTCTTCAACACGTTTTAAGCGATGAGCCTCGACATCAAGCGCAATCACTTTCGCTTGCGGTGCCATCTCTAAAATATGTGTAGTCTTCCCACCTGGCGCCGCGCAAGCATCTAAAATTAATTCATCATTTTGTGGCTCAAGCAATAAAGCAGACCATTGTGCATTGAGATCCTGAACGGTTACTACACCTTGTTCAAAATTCGGCAGTTTCGAAACGGAAAGCGGTTGAGCTAAACGTAAAGCATGTGGATTATCACATTCAAATGCGACTATCTCTTGCTCTTCCAATAAAGTGCGGTAAGTTTTTGTGTCATTTTTTTGTTGATTAACTCGTAGCCACATTGGTGGCTTTTGGTTATTCGCCTCAATAATTTCACGCCAATTCGGATAAGCTTTTTTGAGTTTATTCACAAACCATTCAGGATGAAGCGTTTGCCAATGTTTATCTACTACAGCAAGAATATCTTCTTGTTCCCGTAAGAAGCGACGCAATACACCGTTAACCAAACCTCGGAAACTATCTGATTTTAATGATTTTGTGGCATTAACTACTTCATCTACCGCCGCATGAGCGGGCACGCGCATATAAAGTAATTGATACAACCCTACTAATAACAAGCAATGCACGATGCGGGTTTTACCCTTCAATGGCTTATCTAATAGTTTTTTTATAATATTTTCTAAACGAGGCAATACGCGACAAATACCAAAGGTGATTTCCTGCAATAAAGGTAAATCCTGTGGTTTTACCTGCGATTGCACTTCAGGAAGCAACGTTGATAAGGACTTACCTTGCTCTAAAACCTGTAAAGTCACTTGAGCAGCAATAGCGCGTACCGAAAGTGCGGTCGATTTTTCCGTTTTTTTTCGTTGAAATACCATTAGTTTAGAACCTTACCAACCTGGAACCAATCTGCTCGACCATTGAGGAAGTCTTGCACAGACATAGGTTTCTTGCCTGCGGGCTGAAGTTGCAATAAATTTAAAACCCCTTCTTTCGTGGCAATTTGGATACCTTTTTTATCAACACTTAAAATCGTCCCAGCTGGTTTATCTACATGTGGCAACACGGCAGCAGCATAAACTTTTAAGGTTTGTTCATTACCTTGTTCATCGGTCAATTGTAGGAAACTAATCGGCCAAGGATTAAACGCGCGAATGTTACGTTCAAGCTGAGCTGCAGAAAGCGACCAATCCAATTTAGCCTCTTCTTTTGAAAGTTTCTCTGCATAGTTGCTTTGGCTATCATCTTGTTTTTCTGCAATGAATTTCCCTTCTTCCAAATGATCTAAAACATCAATCAATGCAGAGGGCGCAATTTCAGCTAATTTATGGTAAAGTGAGGCAGAAGTTTCTTGCGTATCAATATCGCAATACACTTTGTGTAACATATCGCCAGTATCTAAGCCTGCATCCATTTGCATAATCGTCACACCAGTTTGTTGATCCCCTGCCCAAATAGAGCGCTGAATAGGCGCAGCTCCACGCCAACGTGGTAAGAGGGAGCCATGCACATTTAAACAACCTAAACGAGGCATATCTAACACTGCTTGAGGTAAAATCAAACCATAAGCGACAACAACCATCACATCGGCATTTAACGCTTTAAGCTCTGCTTGTGCTTCTTCTTTACGTAAGGATTTTGGTTGATAAACAGGAATTTGATGCTGTTCTGCTAATTGCTTTACAGGACTCGCCTGCAATTTTTTACCGCGGCCAGCCGGTTTATCTGGCTGCGTATAAACAGCAATAATATTGTGATGTGAATTTAAGAGTGCAGCAAGATGTTGTGCTGCGAAGTCCGGTGTACCGGCAAAGATGATATTCAATGGTTTCATAATGTTCTACGTTATGGCGTTGATAGGAAAAGTGCGGTCATTTTATACCGCACTTTTGATTATTGTT
>JAGZRY010000097.1 GCA_018381425.1 Haemophilus parainfluenzae | reverse complement strand
GTCAAAGTCTAACAACAATGATTTATCCTTAACTACATCTAACCGTGATTTAGTAGCACTCATACCAGTTCCTAATATCGCATTACTGCTAACCATAGTTTTTGCAATATCTTCGACTTCCTTATCAGATATACTTGCATTAACTTCCGGATTATACACAATTGGGTAATACTGACCGTTGATAGTTCTACCACCAATAGTGAATATGATGCCTTCTTCCTTTTTCAATGGGTTCCCATAAAGTTCCTCTTGGACCTTGCTGCGTTCTTCATAGAATGAATTGATATGATCCCATGTCCGAATAATGAATTCCCAATCTTTATTGGTGAGGATTTCTTGAAAGGCTTTTTCCATTTCAACTTCAGTTACCTTGGCCGTTTCCATTGCCCGTTGTCTGTTACGTTCTGTACCCCAATTCAAAGCTAATGCAATGACCTGTTCCTTGGTTAGATTACGCAATTCCCCAACATCGTACATATGCTTATTTCGGATGTTAAATAATTCACGCTTACCATACACAGAGGATACATCTTTTGCCAATCTACGCATGGACACTTCCTTGCGTTCATTAAAGGCTTGTGTTGCACGGCTAATCGGATCATAGATATATTTCACAGCATCTGGTCCTAATCGGCGTAAGAATGTTTCAACCTTGAGCAATGATAAATTGCCTTTATTAATAAGTCCTGCAACGGCTTCCAAACCAGTTTGATTGTTTTGTGCGTTAAATACATTTCCATTAACCTTGCCAAAAGTATCGATTGCTTCCGTTAATATGCCATCTACTGCCTCGTCAAATGTAATAGGTTCGCCTTTATCATTAAGGATAGTCGAGCCTTCATAAGCATTACGGCCATTCTTATACATACCTGTCATTAATTCTTCCAGTGTGTTCAACTGACTCACTGTTAGATTTTTAAATGACATAGGTGTTTTACCGTAGAATAGCTGCACAATCCATGGGTCAAGAAATGTAATACTTTGGTCACCTAGAATATCCGCATCAGGATCCAATGCATTAATAACGGCATTCATATTAAAGCCATCTACTGGCTCAAGCCCATCATATTTAGTCAACCCCATTTGATATGCCATATGTGCGTAGAAGTAACGCATGTTAGGCTCAATAGTAATAGGATTCTTAGGTCGTGTCATCCTATTTAGATTATCAAGTAACTTAGTTCTTAACTTTTTAATACGGAGTGCATTGTCAAACGCAACACGGGCCCTCGCTTGATTCAAAAGTTGTAACTGTTTAGCTTGTAAAGCCTCTTCCAGCTTATTAACGGCCAATGCTCTATCGGCACGCTTACCTTCACGAATAGCTTGGTTTTGATATTTCTTATATTGACTAGCTTGGGATAAGGTCAAATCGCCTAATTCCTGTCTAGCACGGTTCATATAATCACTTATCACACCTACACCACTATCTCGGATAGCACGTACATTATTAATACGTTCTTGTAATTGTGCTTTTAGCTTTTCAATACGGTCTTGAGCGGAATCAAGTTCTTTTGATACAACACCTAATTCTTTAGCAACCTTTTCATTGTCACCAATTATTCGTTTTGCAATTGGCTCTAAATCAGATTCAATTGTTTCTGAATTAGGGTCAAGTCGATTTAACCTGTCGAGTAGTTCCCAGTTTTTAGCAAGGTCACGATTGGTTTGTGACTTAATGATTTTAGCTTCCTCTTCAGTTAATTTCATTTGACCATCTGAAGATAATAACCATTCCTCAGCAATTTCTATATTAGATTTGCCAATATGGTTATCCTCAATAAATGCCTGCTCGGCAGATTCCATAGCCTGATTAACAGCTTCGTCAAACGTAAATCCGGTTTGCTCACGTTCAGCAGCTTCTAATTCTTTTAGTGTGCCGTATCGAGTATTGGTTAGTGCATCCTTACCAAATGCATTATAGCGTTGATGGTCTTTATAGATTGGGTACTGTTCCATTAAACGCTTTTCGATATCAGCTTGAATAGAATCTTTTTCATCGTTCCATTCTTTGATTGGACGACTTTCCAATTCCTTCATATACCGCTTCATGACACGTTCTTTCGCCATTTCCCCGACGTCGGCAATATAGCTTTGAACCTTTGCTTGCTCAGCTTCATCGAGCTGTTTAAATAACTTGCTAGATTCAAATTGTTCAAGTGCTTGCTCTTTTGTGTAGGCATCTATATCTTCTTGGGTAGCGATCATACGTGCCATGATATCTTGTATTTCCTTAGGTGGCAATCCGCCTAGTCGTGTCACCGCACGATAGATACGAGTTAACCACTTTGAGAACATCCGGAATACACGTTGTAATCCTTTTGTAGGAGCATTCCCTTCACGAAGGTATGCTTCCCATCCACGAGCAAACTTTTCATGTGCCTTTGTATTGTCAGCACCTTTCGCATTATCCCATTCAGACCACTCTTTCAACTTGTTCCAATCTAGAACAAGTTGCTCTGGGGCGTTTTCCATTTCTGCTAGGTTCTTAATGTCGTCAAAGAATACATGACCCATTTCGTGTAAGAACGTACTTCTATCTGCGGTTTTGAAAATGCTGATAATGCGTTCACCATCTTTCATGATTTCTGTCATGCCGTTTATAGATTGGTTATACTTTTCAATGACTTTAATTGCCTTGTCATCGAACACTACATAGCATCGTCCATCTTGCTCACCAACATAAGTAATACCTTTAACACCATACTTATTAAGATGTTCTGACGCTTGTTTTGCACTACCTAGTGCTTTAGATAATGCCAGATAAAAATCTCTACCATTTATGCCACTGTCATTTAACAGTGAAGAGAAATCTTTTTTATACTTACCCCAATATGTATCCCTATACCTTTGTTTAGTCATGCCAAATTCTTTAAAAGCATTAAACCACATAGTATCTAGTTGATTTTTTATATCTTTTATACTATTGGGGTTTTCTTTTAATGCCTTTAAATCAATATTATATTTTTCGGACAATCTATTTAGGTTTCTTTGTGTAATCTTGTTAAGATCTTCTTTAAGAAATTTATCAAGGTATTCATCTTTGAGTAAACGGTATTCATTATCTAGTTGTTCAAACTTACTTCCTAACTCATCAATTTCTTTTTTTGCATAATGGTTAAATAAAGGGCTGTTTGTATATTCGTTGATAAATACTTCTTTTTCTTGTTCTGGCAATGCATTAATTGCTGCATTTAGATTTTGTTTTGTTTCTTTACTTAAAATATTTAATGATTGTTGTTCATCAATCATTTCTTTAGTATCTGGCACATCAACTTTAAATAATGTGCCTTTATCAACGTCATGGATTAAGGATAATTCACGTCTATATAAATCAGACACTTTCTTATCTTTAGCAAAATACAAACCCCAACCATGTACTTGGTTGCCCTCACCAGTACCAATAGCACCTAAATCAAATGTGTCAAAGTCATGTGGTGAACCATGCCATGCTGATTGATAAAAAATATTACTATTTGCGTTTCTGTAGTTGCTTAAATCATTTTCATTTGGTATACTTTTATTAAAGTAACCACTAGATTGGTTTACTTGGTAAGGCAATTGGAGCCCGTTCCTTGTAAACCATCTAGTGGTTTTTTGTTCGTTTATATAGAGTGGTGGATTGTTTTTATCTGCAAAATTATTATAAAACCATGTATTTGCACTAGCATTATCTTTAGGGTAAAAAGATTTTATTCTATTAATTGTAATATTATTTGCAACACTAGCTGATAATTCCAAAGCAACAATACTTTGCTTTTTGTTACTATCTGTAATTTCTGTCATAACCACAATCGAACCATTAACTGTTTTAGATGGGAAAATTGCAATCGGGTCTACCAATGCACTAGGCAATTGTTTCCACATTTTGTTAGTAACTGTCTTATGTTGATTGTTTTTACCAGCACCTGTTTTCATATCAAAATATTTAGAAACATACATTTTGATTGGCAAATCCTTAACGCCTACGAGTTGCAGTACAGCTGGAGTGTCCATAACGCTAATTAAATCAGATCTTTTATAAGATGAAATATTATCTATAATTCTACTCCACTTTTTCTTATCAATACTTAATTTAAGTCTTGCATCTTGATCTAATTGATTATACCCTTTTTGGTTTTCTAATTTAGCATTCATGTTGATACGCACGCTATCACGGAAATAATCCATAGCAGTAGAACCACCACGGCCCATTTGTCGCATGTATTGTGCCATAATATCAGCATGTTGTGCCATGAGCAATGCATTGGCTTCTGCCGTATCACGTTGTTTACGGTCAACAGTTGCATCGCTCATTATGGATTTTAAAGACTGATACACTTCATATCCGGATTTGGATAATTGCATACGTAAAGCGATGTCATTATCTGCAAGTTCAAATAATGTATCTCGCATAGATTCTAGCGATTCAATTTGTTGGAGTGTATGCTCCATATCAGCATAATGAGAACCTGCTTGGTTAAGTGCTTCTGGATTATCAGCTAATGTACTTTGGGTACGAGCAAGGCTAGATTGATATGCCATTCGTCTGCGTTCCGCATTAGAACGTGGTGCTTTGCTATCGCCTAACCATGTAGGATTTACCCCAGTAGTACGTGCCGTTTCTAAATCGATATCCATAGCATCGAAATCACTTGTATATTGTTCCCGGTACTGTTCAGTAAGTTCCTTATACACATTATTAAACGTTTGTTTAATATGTGTCGGATCCGCAAGAACCACATCGAGCATTTCTTTATCTACATCAGATACTTCATCAAAGTAGCTACGGATAATATCTTCCTTAACATGCTTTGCACGTTTTTCAGTATCATCTTTAACAAGGTCTTTCATAGCATGGACTTCTTCTTTTGCACGTTCAAGTGTTTTCATAGAAAGACCACCACGTGTAAAGTAAGAGGATTCTTCTAATGCCTTAACAGTTTCTTCAGATAAGCCACCACTTAATTGCGCATAAGACCCGATAGGAATTTCAATCGGAGCATCAGCCGTAATCGCCTTAGATACATTCTCTTGTGTTACCAATCCAGCATCTACCATATTACGAATAGCCGCTTGACCTTCTTCGGTTTCAGCCATTTCATTGACATTAATATAAGCGGTAGATACGCCTATATTATCCCCCTGAGCTTGTACGATTTTTTCATACAACTCAGGGTTTTCTTTTGCCAAATTGTTAGCGGCAGCATCGTTTTTAAGGTTCTGCATAATAACATGTCCATTACGATTTTGTTCTTCCATAACAGCCATGTGCTGTTCTTCTGGAGATAACTTTTGAAAGTCTTTAAAAGCTTTCATTGTGCGGGCACCACTAATGCCACCACCAATTACGCCAAATCCAACAACAGCAGGTAGTGCTTGCCACATAGCTTCACCGGCACCTACGAACATATCACCTGCAGAATATGGGCCCTCTTGATCATTCGATTTACGCCACAAATTATGCTGCAACTTTTCATTGACATCTTGTAGGCCTTCCTCAAATAGTTCTGGAGCGCCAGCTTTAATGGAAGACTTAGCCACTTGTGCAGCAGTTACGCCAATACCACGATTAAATGTCTCAGCTGCATTAGTAGTTCCTCTTGAAATGGCACTAGCAAGTGCGGACTTAGGAGCGATTTTAGTTGCTGCTTTACCGATTGTACGAGTTGCCACAAATTCAATGCTGGCATCGATAGCCGCAAATGACATGGCATACTCTTTTGCTTCTTCATTGGAATATACTCGATTACCTTTTTGGTCACGTTTACCAATCAATTCAAGATATTTATTGCCAAATGACATCTTATACATCTCGTATGCCATATCAGCAGAACCTAACCATTTAGCGCCAGTCATTGCAGTAGGTAAAGCAGCAGAGCCACCACTAACTACACCGCCACCAATACCGCCAATTATACCGCCTACAATAGCACCTGTACCGCCTTGTTTACCCATCATATAGATTTGACTAGCAGTTGAACCCAATACCTCTTGTAAAGGACTGCCACCATCTGGACGTCTATAATTTTGCAAGTTATTTTGTAATCGATTAACTTCAGCCGTTAATTCGCTAATCTTTTGTGGGTCAGATTCATAAGCTAAGGCAAAACCAACATCACCTAATTTCATTTGGTCATTCATTGCCCAAATACTTTGTTGCAAAGCATCAAACACACCTTTGGTATTTTTGATTGATTCGATATTATTTAATGCTTGAATGCCTTCTGCTTGCGAACCATATTTTACTTTATAAAGTTCTGGAAACTCATCATAAATATCTTGTAAAACTTGGCCACGTTCTGCACGCCTAGATAAATAATCAGCACGTTCAAAGGCTCTATCATCGCCAAAC
>JAGZRY010000096.1 GCA_018381425.1 Haemophilus parainfluenzae | reverse complement strand
GAAACCTGTTTTTTCATAAAAATCCTGTTTAAATTTTGTCAATTTTGCTTTTGTCGGCTATAATTCGCCGCTTTCTCATATAAAGGAATAGTATGGCGTTACTGATCACAAATAAATGCACAAACTGCGATATGTGCCTCCCCGAATGTCCGAATGAAGCAATTTCAATCGGCGAGGAGATCTATGTGATCGATCCTGTACTTTGTACGGAATGCGTCGGTCATTATGACACGCCAACTTGCCAAAAAGTTTGCCCGATTACAAACTGCATTAAGCCAGATCCTGAGCATCAAGAAAGCGAAGAGCAGCTCTGGGAACGTTTTGTGATGATTCACCATTCGGATAAGTTGTAGAATTTACCTGATCTTTTTCTTTTCGTCCAATGACTATGAATAAAACGAAGTTAATTAAAATCGCCATCATTCTGATTTATTTGTTCAGTCCCATTGATATTTTGCCTGAAGCGGTGCTTGGCCCATTAGGTTTAGTGGATGATGCGGTAGCCATTGCCTTATTAATTCGAATTTTATTGAAAAAATAAAAACTTGAATAAAATCAACCGCACTTTGTTTTTTCATTCTTGCAAAATTCTGTCAATTTCTCTAAACTACGCGTCGGAAAATTTCTTCCTTATCATTTCACTTTAAACGCTACCCGTGAGTAGCAAAAGGAATCTCAATCATGACAAATGTCAATCAATATGGCTGGAAAGCCTTGATTGGATCAGCTGTCGGCTACGCGATGGATGGATTCGATCTTCTTATTCTTGGATTTATGCTTAGTGCCATTTCGGCAGATCTTAATTTAACCCCCGCACAATCTGGATCATTAGTCACTTGGACGCTTATTGGTGCAGTGGTAGGCGGCATTGTATTTGGTGCATTAAGCGATCGTTACGGGCGTGTACGTGTACTGACTTGGACAATCGTCCTCTTCGCCGTATTCACCGGTTTATGTGCAATTGCACAAGGCTATTGGGATTTATTAATTTATCGCACCATCGCGGGTATCGGTTTGGGTGGTGAATTTGGTATCGGAATGGCATTAGCCATTGAAGCTTGGCCTGCAAAACACCGTGCAAAAGCTGCGTCTTATGTGGCGTTAGGTTGGCAAGTTGGTGTGTTAGCAGCGGCATTACTCACCCCTGTATTGCTTCCACATATTGGCTGGCGTGGCATGTTCGTTGTTGGTATCTTCCCTGCATTTGTTGCTTGGTATTTACGTACCCGTTTACACGAACCTGAAATTTTCTCACGAAAACAGACCGCACTTTCTACCCAAAAAACATCCAAACTGGAATCTTTCAAACTCTTAGTGAAGGACAAAGCAACCACAAAAGTGAGCCTTGGTGTGGTGGTGTTAACTTCCGTACAAAATTTTGGTTACTACGGCATTATGATTTGGATGCCAAACTTCTTATCTAAACAACTTGGTTTTAGTTTAACGAAATCAGGTTTATGGACGGCTGTTACGGTATGCGGCATGATGGCAGGGATTTGGATTTTTGGTCGTCTAGCCGATAGAATCGGACGTAAACCAAGTTTCTTATTATTCCAACTTGGTGCTGTGATCAGCATCATCACTTACTCTCAATTAGCTGACTCAACTGCTATGTTGGTGGCCGGTGCATTCTTGGGGATGTTCGTAAACGGCATGATGGGCGGTTATGGTGCATTAATGGCAGAAGCTTATCCAACAGAAGCGCGTGCAACGGCACAAAATGTGTTGTTTAACTTAGGTCGTGCTGTTGGCGGTTTTGGACCGGTTGTGGTTGGAGCGATTGTCTCTGCGTACTCATTCAGTATTGCGATTGCTTTCTTGGCGGTGATTTATGTTATCGACATGGTGGCGACGGTCTTCTTAGTGCCCGAATTAAAAGGCAAAGAATTGAGTTAAGTGCGGTCAAAAAATTAACATTTTTGAAAACATCGGGGTTAAAGCCGATGTTTTTTATTTGTGAAAAATCAGCCAATTTTAACCACACTTTATGCTAAACTATGGTCACTTTTTCCAATTTTGAAGAATTATTGTGTACGCTAAACGTTCAGTTTCTACTCGTATTGCTAAATATTTATTTGTGGTCATTATCTTCATGGGCATTATTAGCTCATTGAGTTTGATCGTGATGGCCAGTAATAAGTCGGATGCGGAAGCCATTAATATTTCCGGTTCTTTGCGTATGCAAAGTTATCGGCTATTAACGGAAATGGAACGTTCACCGGATACGGTAGAACAGAACTTAGTGCGTTACCAACGCAGCCTCAATGCTGAGGCCTTGCTTTCTGTGCAGAATCAACTTTTTGCACCATCAGGGGTGAGGGAGTCCTACCAAAAAATTCTAAAACGCTGGGCAGTGATGTCCGATTTCGCTCGTAGCCATCAAATCGAAAAATACCACGCCGAACTAAAAAGTTATGTACAAGATGTCGATGATTTCGTGTTAGAATTACAACGCTTTGCTGAACTAAAATGGATTATTGCGGTTTCAGTATTGTGTGTTTCAATGCTATTGATTCTTGCGATGGTGTCTTATGTGATTTGGTATATGAAGTGCGAAGTAGTGAAACCGTTAGAGCTTATGACCAAAGCCAGTATGCAAGTACAAATGGGGCAGTTTAACCATATCCAACTTGATACAGAAAGCAATAATGAGCTCGGTATTTTAGCGAAAGTGTTTACCCAAATGTCATCAGAGTTAGGGCAGCTTTATTCCCGTTTAGAAGATGCAGTAAATGAAAAAACACAAAAGTTACGCCAAACTAACCGCTCTTTAACGACGCTTTATCAAAGCTCGCAGTTACTTACGCCAACAAAGATTAATGATAAAATCTTAAGCCAAGTGCTCAATCATATTCGTGTTAGTGAACATTTGCGCTATATCGAATTAGAGATTTTAGGGGCGGAGCATTGGGAAATTTCTTTTGGACAAAAAGATCCCAAACAAACCATTCAAGTCGAAGAGCTCTCCATTGAAAATGAAAATTTAGCGGTGCTTTCGTGGCAAGCAGGGTTGCCTTGCCCTGATCCGCGAATGATGAAAAACTTAGGGCAAATGGTGGCAAAAGCGCTGTATTCACACAAAACGCAACGCCAGCAAGAGCAACTCTTATTGATGGAAGAGCGGTCAATTATTGCTAGGGAATTACATGACTCGTTGGCGCAAGTGCTGTCTTTCTTACAAATTCAATTAACGCTGTTGAAGCATAATTTGAAGAAAGAAGATGAAGAATCAAAAGATAAAAGTATCGAGATCATCGGTGAGTTTGAACAAGCCTTATCAGATGGGTATTCTCAATTACGAGAATTATTGGCGACCTTCCGTTTAACGGTGCAAGAAGCCAACTTACAGGTTGCCTTGGAGCAAGTTATCGAAAGTTTGCGTTCACAAACGAAGATGCAAATGACCGTAGAATGTAGTTTGCCATCGCAAAGTTTAAATCCACAAGAATTAGTGCACGTTCTGCAAATTGTACGTGAAGCAACGTTAAATGCGATTAAACACTCCAAAGGCACACGTATAGAGGTGAAAGCCCATATTAATGCTGAGGGCGAATACGAAATCCTCGTACAAGATAATGGCGTAGGGATTCCAACGTTAGACGAGCCAGATGGACATTATGGTTTAAATATCATGACTGAGCGCAGTCGACAATTAAATGCTCAGTTCAGTATTTCAAAAGGGGAGCAAGGTGGTACTATTGTGAAAATCACGCTTCCTCACACGTTTTTTTAAGGAAAGTTCATGCAAAGCTTACAGCCGTTTCACACCTTCAATATTCCAGTAAATGCGCGTGAAATTATTGAAGCCACATCGATTGAACAAATCCAACAAGCTTGGCAAAAAGCACAAGCTGAAAATCTACCAGTCCTATTTTTAGGACAAGGCAGCAATATGCTGTTTTTAGAAGATTTCCAAGGTGTTGTAATTGTTAACCGTTTACCGGGTATTCAACATACAGAAGATCGCGATTACCATTATTTGCATGTTAATGGTGGTGAAAATTGGCATAAGCTGGTGGAATGGTCGCTTTCACAAGGGATTGACGGCTTAGAAAATCTCGCACTCATTCCCGGCTGTGCCGGCTCAGCACCGATTCAAAATATTGGCGCGTATGGCGTAGAATTTAAAGATGTGTGTGATTATGTCGATGTGTTGAATCTTAACACGGGCGAACAATTCCGTTTGCAGGCGAGCGAATGTGAATTTGGTTATCGTGAAAGTATTTTTAAACATCGCTATGCGCAAGGTTATGTGATTACAGCAGTTGGATTGAAATTGGCCAAAAATTGGCAACTGATTTTAAAATATGGCTCATTAGTGAATTTTGATCCTCAAACTGTAACGGCAAAACAAGTGTTTGATGAAGTGTGCCATATTCGCCGCAGTAAATTGCCCGATCCAAAAGAATTTGGTAATGCGGGCAGTTTCTTCAAAAATCCTGTGGTAAGTGCAGAGCAATTTGCGAAAGTTCAAAAACAGGTCGAAAATCTACCGCACTTTCCACAAACAGACGGTTCAGTGAAACTGGCAGCAGGTTGGTTAATCGATCAATGCCATTTAAAAGGTTTTCAAATTGGTGGTGCAGCCGTTCATCAACAACAAGCTTTAGTGCTGATTAATAAAGGTAATGCCACTGGGCAGGATATTGTTAAGTTAGCACATCATATCCGTCAAACCGTAGCAGATAAATTTGGTGTGTATTTACAGCCAGAAGTGCGCTTTATGGGGGCTAAGGGCGAAGTGAATTCAGAGCAAGTAATTTCTTAAGTAATGTTTAAAAGATATGCAAATTTAGGGCAGCTGCTTTGTCTTTTGACCTTATTCTTGATCTTCTTCGGTCTACTATGGGGATTAACTTATCTTACTGATACACATTATATACATTCGTATAGTAGCCATACTTTATATTGGAGTATTTTTGTTGCTTATTGTATTGGTATTCCAATAATTCTTTGGTCTAATTCTGATGATTATTATGAATATAAAACCTTGAAATCTTCCATTCGATATAGCTCAGATAAGACAGGGCGATTTTCATGGATTAGAATAGCATTAGAGTTAATATTAACTCCGCCCGTAATAGCTTTTATATTTCTAGAACCACTGTTTATGATATGTTACTCAACAGTATTTGGAGAGGAAAAAACTTCTGAAGTTGTTATTACTAGATTAGAGTACGAAAAAGGTGGGTATAAACGAAGCCCCAAATATTATGTTTATGTAACCTCAAAAGAATATGGCGATGAGTTATTTAACTCAAAAATAGTTTATCAACAATCGTACCCAAGCATTATTTTAGTTGTGAAGAGGAAAGTATCGAAATTTGGGTACATTGTAAATTATAATGATATAACAGTTAAAAAGTATGTAGGAAAGCAATCATGAACTTTAAAGACATTTTAGAGACTTTACCAAGCATTGAGCATCTAACAGGTTTGGATGTGTTAAAGGGTGAAACCGTGATTCATCATATTCCTGCTGCACCAGGTAAACTAGGCTCGCTTCGTCTTTATAATGCACTGGCTGAAAAATTTAACGGAAAATTAGACCGCACTTCAGCACAACAAGGCATTGAATGGTTTGCTGAACATGTAGAAGATGCGAAACAAAATCCAGGAAAGCACCCGAATATTGATTTATTGTTTAAAGTGGTGGCAGAGAATGTAGTTTATTCACTTGTGCCATTAAACTAATTGGAAAAATTTTTATTGATTAATTTGAACTTTTAATCGTTAAAAACTGTCAAATAAAACAAATTGAGGTATAATGACAATAGTTGTTATACAATAACAAATAAGTAATGAGTCGGGGCTTAGCTCCGCATGCTGTGAGGAGAAGAATGAATAAAGAAACTCAAATGATGTTAGTACCTCAAGGTAGCATCGAAGGTTATATTCGAGCAGCAAACGAATATCCGATGCTAACAGCAGAGGAAGAAAAAAGCTTAGCAGAACGTTTGTATTATGACGGTGATATTGAAGCAGCAAAAAAATTAGTTTTATCACACTTACGTTTTGTTATTCATGTTGCGCGTGGTTATTCAGGTTATGGATTACCACAAGCAGATTTAATTCAAGAAGGTAATATTGGATTAATGAAAGCGGTAAAACGTTTTAATCCGGAAGTGGGTGTTCGCCTTGTGTCTTTTGCGGTGCATTGGATCAAAGCTGAAATCCATGAATATGTCCTTCGCAACTGGCGTATTGTGAAAGTTGCTACCACGAAAGCACAACGTAAATTGTTCTTTAACCTACGTAAAACCAAACAACGTTTAGGTTGGTTCAATGAAAACGAAGTGGATATGGTGGCGAATGAGCTTGGCGTGTCAAAAGAAGATGTCATCGAAATGGAATCCCGTATGACAGGG
>JAGZRY010000095.1 GCA_018381425.1 Haemophilus parainfluenzae | reverse complement strand
AAAAAAGTGCGGTAAATTTCACCGCACTTTGTCTTCACATTAAACCAATTACTCAGCTGCTTTCTTTTTCAAGTATTGATAGAGCTCGTCTTTAATCCGTAATTTTTCTTTTTTCAAGTTCTCAATTTCCGTATGAGTTGCGAGTTCTATGTTATCGATCTTATTTTTGATCTCTTGGTCTAATGCATTGTGTTTTTCAAACAAGCGATCAAAATAAGCATCTTTGTTTTTAAGCTTAGTGATTAAATCGCGGAATTCAGGAAACATAGGTTACTCCTCTTGGTTAACGTTCATTTTCATTATAGAACTTTTTTTTGCTGTTTCTAGTGTCTCATTCTCAGAATTTGACAGAGATCACAAAATTAAATCATGGCAAAGTGCGGTCATAAAATTGGATGTTTTTGAAAGAGTTAATAAAAGAAAAATCAGGCTTTTAACTGGTTTATTTGGCGAAAGCGCGCTAGAATAAAGGTATTTGTTTCATAATGAAAAATAGGGAATTCCAATGATCGATCCAAATTTACTCCGTAATAATCTGGCTGAAGTAGCAGAAAAATTAAAAGTAAAACGTAACTTTATTCTTGATACGGAAAAACTTACCGCATTAGAAGAACAACGCAAAGATTTACAAGTAAAAACTGAGACATTACAAGCAGAGCGTAACGCGCGTTCTAAAGCCATTGGTGCGGCAAAAGCACGTGGTGAAGACATTGCACCATTATTGGCTGAAGTGGATAACATGGGCGAACAGTTAAACGAAGCAAAAACGCAACTTGATGCCGTGTTAGCAGAAATCAATCAAATTGCGTTAAGCATTCCAAACATCCCGGCAGATGAAGTGCCATTAGGTAAAGACGACACTGAAAATAAAGAAATTTTACGTTGGGGTACACCGCGTACGTTTGATTTTGAGATCAAAGATCACGTGTCATTAGGTGAAGATGCTAATGGCTTAGATTTTGCAGCAGGGGCTAAATTAGCGGGTGCGCGCTTTGCAGTAATGAAAGGTCAAATTGCTAAAATGCACCGTGCATTAGCACAATTCATGTTAGATCTTCATACCGAACAACATGGTTATTTAGAAGCTTATGTACCTTATTTAGTTAACCATGCGACCCTTTATGGCACAGGCCAATTACCAAAATTTGGTGAAGATTTATTCCATACTTTAGCGCTAGAAGGCGAACAACCTTATGCATTAATCCCGACAGCAGAAGTACCGGTAACTAACCTTGTTCGTGATATGATTGTTGATGAAGCAGATTTGCCAATCAAAATGACCGCACATACACCATGTTTCCGTTCTGAAGCAGGATCTTATGGTCGTGATACCCGTGGTTTAATTCGTATGCACCAATTCGATAAAGTGGAAATGGTACAAATCGTGGATCCAGATAAATCTATGGAAGCGCTTGAAGAATTAACGGGCCATGCAGAAAAAGTATTACAACTTTTAAATCTACCATATCGTAAAGTATTACTTTGTACTGGTGATATGGGCTTTGGTTCTTGCAAAACTTACGACTTAGAAGTGTGGGTGCCTGCACAAGATACTTACCGTGAGATTTCTTCTTGCTCAAATATGTGGGATTTCCAAGCACGTCGTATGCAAGCACGTTGCAAAGCGAAAGGTGATAAGAAAACTCGCTTAGTGCATACATTAAACGGCTCTGGTTTAGCGGTAGGCCGTACATTAGTAGCCGTGCTTGAGAACTATCAAAACGCAGACGGCTCAATTACGGTGCCAGAAGTATTACGTCCTTACATGGGCGGATTAGAAGTGATCTGCAAATAATCAAAAATATAGAATTCAATTTAGGGCTAATATTTATTAGCCCTTTCTTTCATTTCGAGAAATGAGATTTTTATTCTAGTCTTTGAGATAAATCCACAACCATATTCACGCATTTACAGGTAATCTAATAGGGTATCAATTTTTAGGAGAATAATAATGACTGATAAACGACCATTTCCATTACCAACAGGGTATTTTGCGATTCCATTAGGTTTAAGCGCTTTATCTTTAGCCTGGTTGCATATGGGCGATACGCTCTCTTTTTCTCGAAATGCGAGTGATATTATTGGCATAACGGCTGTTTCAGTATGGGCACTTTTCATCTTGCTCTATATTTATAAAATGATTTATTTTTCTCACGAAGTGCGAGATGAATATTGTTGTCCGATACGTTTTTCGTTTATCGCCTTAATACCGATTACAACCATGTTAAGCGGTGATGTTCTGTATCGTTGGTTTCCATTCATTGGCGAGGGATTAATTTGGATCGGGACGATTGGGCAATTATTGTTTGCTTCAGTGCGTATTAGTGCGTTATGGAAAGATGGCACATTTGAAGAAAAATCAACACTGCCACCGTTTTATTTACCCTCTGTGGCGACTAACTTTACAAGTGCCTCATCATTGGCCTTGTTAGGCTATCAAGATTTAGGCTATTTGTTCTTAGGCGCAGGGATGATTGCTTGGATTATTTATGAACCGGTGTTATTTCAGCGCTTACGTGTGTTGCAGATTGAACCACAATTTCGTCCAACCATGGGGATCATTCTCGCACCAGCATTTGTGGGCTCGTCGGCTTACTTATCGCTTAATGGGGGAGAGATCGATCTTTTCGTTAAACTCTTATGGGGATACGGTTTTTTACAAATGTTCTTTTTAATTCGTTTGTTCCCTTGGATTAGTGAAAAAGGGCTTAATATTGGCTTCTGGGCTTTTTCATTCGGATTAGCTTCTTTAGCAAATGGGGCTGTTTCTTTTGTTCATCATAACGTACTGAGCGGATTGGCAAACGGTGCATTTATCTTTGCTAACTTGATGATGAGCGGTTTGGTGCTGATGACATTAGGAAAAATTTTTAAAGGACAATTTTGGTTAAAATAGCTTAAATAAAAAGTGCGGTTAAAAATAACCGCACTTTTTTTTTATGAATTTTTTAAATAATAACCTATCATTTACAAAAACTAGATATGTCGTTTTGCTGTTGATGTAAATGCAATTTTATCTGGTCGATAGCTAATACTCCCATATTGAAATGGTCGACCATCTGCCAAATAAGTGGTGCTCGTCACATTCACAACCATGTCATACTCACCAAGATCGATCGCTTTTTTTTCTTCTTCGTTTGCATAGCGAAAGACAATTTTTCGTTGTGAGTGGCTAATTTTTAATTTTAATTCGTTTTCTAAATAGTGATAAATAGAGTGTTCAGCGATTTCTCGGCTAATAAAAGGCACGATGCGGCGATCGAAATAAGAAACCTCATATTCAACCGCTTCACCATCAATTTCACGGAGACGAGCAATGCGGTAGAAATCGATTTGATCATTGACATTAAAGATATCCATCAATTCTTCTTTGCCTTGCACAATATACAAGCTGGTTAATGTGGTTTTCACTTGATGGGTTGAGGCACTATTTAATTCGCTGACTGTTTTGATTTCAGAAAGCATTTGTGGTTTAGATAAATCATGCTCTAAAACAATCGAATTTCGGCCTTGTTGTTTTTGAATATAGCCATCAATTTCAAGTAAAGACAGCGCTCTGCGGATAGTATCTTTAGAAAAACCATAGTTTTGCATGAGCTCATTTTCGCTAGGGAGCTCTTGCAATGGTGCTAAATTACCATTGTTAATTTGGGTTTTTATATCGTTATAAACCTGCTTGTACTTGCTCATTTTTAATCCTTTTATCGACCGTTCGTTCCATAGGTGTCGTCATAGCATATCATAAAATCATAAATGTTATACGTATAAAATGTGACAAAAGTCACTAATTTACGAAAATGTTATTAACTTTTACGTATAAGTTGTTGCATAAAAATACGTTTAGGTTAGAATGAGCCAAAATGATAACTTCCTAGAGGAAATATTATGCTTACTCGTTCAAGTGGTGTTCTTATGCACATTACCTCACTACCAAATGCATTCGGTATTGGTAGTTTTGGGCAATCAGCTTATGAGTTTGTCGATTTTTTAGTTGAAACTAAACAAACTTATTGGCAAATTCTTCCACTGACCACCACCAGTTATGGTGATTCACCTTATCAATCTTTCTCTGCAATTGCAGGTAATACTCACCTTATTGATTTTGATCTATTAACCCAAATGGGCTTGTTGAAAGAAGCGGATTATGCTTCAGTCAATTTTGGGGATGATCCAACTAGCGTGGATTATGATCGTATCTTCTATGCACGCCGTCCAATTTTAGAAACGGCAGTGAAAAATTTTTTATCGAATCAATCATTCCAAGCTGATTTCAAGAGTTTTGAGAAAAACAACCGCTTGTGGCTAGACGATTTTGCTGAGTTTATGGCAATTAAAGAGCATTTCGGTAATCAAGCATTGCAAAGATGGGATGATAAAAAAGCGGTAGCGCGTGATCCAAAAACACTAGAAAAATATCGCACTCTGTTAGCAGATCAAATTCAGTACTTTAAAGTGACGCAATATTTCTTCTTCAAACAATGGGGCGAATTAAAAGATTACGCGAATCAAAGGGGCATTAAGATTATCGGAGATATGCCGATTTATGTGGCGGCAGATAGCGTAGAAGTTTGGACAAAACCAGAACTTTTCCAATTAGATAAAGAACGTAATCCGCTTTTTGTTGCGGGGGTTCCTGCGGATCAATTCAGTGCAACAGGACAGCTTTGGGGCAACCCGCTTTATGCTTGGGAAGAGCATAAAAAACAAGGCTACGCTTGGTGGATTCATCGCATTGAAGAAAGCTTTAAGATTTATGATGTACTGCGTATCGACCATTTCAAAGGTTTCTCTGACTATTGGCAAGTGGACGGAAAAGCAGAGGTTGCTAAAGATGGTAGCTGGCAGCCAGGCCCTGGTTATGACTTATTTAAAGCCGTTAAAGAGCAATTAGGTGATTTACCGATTATTGCCGAAGATTTAGGTAATATTGATGATAAAGCCAGAAAGCTACTTGCAGATTGTAATTACCCAGGCATGAAGATTCTGCAATTTGGCTTTGAAGATGTTAGCGGAAAAAGTTTAGATAGCCCGCATTATTGCATCCCGCATTCCATTGTTTATACCGGTACACATGATAATGATGTGACCAATGGTTGGTATAACAGCTTAACTGAACAACAGCAGCAATATATCAATGATTATACGCACCGCCGTGAGGATGAATCGATTTGCCAAGCAATGATTCGTCAGATCTTTGCGACGGTTAGCAATACTGCGATTGCCACAATGCAAGATGTTTTAGATTTGCCAGCCAGTTCAAGAATGAACGTTCCTTCAACAATTGGTGGAAACTGGCAATGGAGAATGCAGCAATCTGATTTAACGCAAGATAAAAAAGACTTTTTAGCAAAAATGACCACGTTATATCAACGTGCGAATCAGGAAAAACATAATGATGAAATTTAGTACATTTGTAAAAAACGAAACCAATAAATTGCTTGAACAATTAAGCGATAAAGAAACTTATATTCAATTATTAAATTACGTAAAAACACTCTCAGTAGATAAACCTAAAAACACAGGTAAACGTAAGGTTTACTATATCTCAGCTGAGTTTTTAATTGGTAAATTACTTTCTAATAACCTGATTAACCTTGGTGTGTATCAAGACATCAAAACGGAATTAGAAAGTGCGGGTAAATCATTAAGCCATATTGAAGATATTGAGCCAGAACCGTCTTTAGGAAATGGGGGGTTAGGTCGTTTGGCTTCTTGTTTTATTGATTCAATGTCTACCCTTGGCTTAAATGCGGAAGGGGTCGGTTTAAATTATCATTATGGCTTATTTAAACAAGTCTTTAAAAAGAATGAACAACATGCTGAACCTAATGACTGGATTGAAGATAGTTCTTGGTTGATTCCAACGGATATTAGCTATGAGGTGCCATTTAAGAAATTTACGTTAACCTCTAAATTAGATCGCATTGATATTTTAGGTTATAAGAAAGAAACAAAAAACTATCTCAATTTATTTGATATCAAATCAGTGAATCCTAAACTGATTAAAAAAGGTATCGAGTTTGATAAAACTGCGATTGAAGAAAATCTAACATTATTCCTTTATCCAGATGATTCAGATAAAAATGGGGAATTACTGCGTATTTATCAACAATACTTCATGGTATCAAATGCAGCACAATTATTAATTGATGAAGCGATTGAACGTGGCAGTAATTTACATGATTTAGCCGATTATGCGTATGTTCAGATCAACGATACTCACCCTTCAATGGTGATTCCTGAATTAATTCGCTTATTAACGGAAAAACATCAGATTAAATTTGCAGAAGCGGTTGAAATTGTACGTAATATGGTGGGCTATACCAACCATACAATTTTGGCTGAAGCATTAGAAAAATGGCCACTCGCTTAT
>JAGZRY010000094.1 GCA_018381425.1 Haemophilus parainfluenzae | reverse complement strand
TCGTATGCTTTTTCTACCTGACTCAAAAAATGAAGCACTGTGGTAATTTCCTCAGTGCTCCATGATGGATCGAGTGGGTAGGAATAATTTCCTTTAGTCATTGTTACCCTCAATTTCAGCACGAATGGTCGCTTGACGTAGTTCTTGCTTTCTATAGTCACGAGGCAAAAAAGCACGAATTTCATCTTCATTAAACCCAATTTGCATGCGTTTGTTATCCATAATGATAGGTCGACGAAGAAGATTTGGATATTCAGAAATCAATTGAATAAGTTCCTTGATGGTTAAATCATCTACATCGATGTTTAATTTTTGAAAGACTTTTGAACGGGTTGAAATGATATCCTCTGTACCATTTTCTGTATAAGACAAAATCCTCATCAACTCATCGTGGGTTAATGGGCTTGTGATAATATTGTGTTCGTTAAAAGCAACTTCATGATTGGTCAACCAGGCTCTTGCTTTCCTACAGCTGGTGCAGCTAGGTGATAAAAATAAAGTTACCATGCAAACGCCCCTTTCACTTTAACATTCCTAATTATTATACAATATTTGTATAGTTTTGGCTACGCTTTCTTAAAATTTTCTGCGATATTTTTGTCTGTATTCAATTGTTCACAAAGTTCATCTATGCTATTAAACTTAACCATATCACGGATATATTCTAGCCAGAAGACTTCAATCGTTTTCCCATAGATGTCGCCTTCAAAATCAAAGATGTTGGCTTCAAGACGCAGTTCTGTCCCTCCAAAGGTGACATTTTTACCCAAGCTGGTCATAGAACGATAGCGTTTTCCATCAATGACGACGTCAGCAACGTAAACCCCATCAGCTGGTAGAAAGGTTCTATCAATTGGTGCTAGATTGGCCGTTGGAAAACCAATAGTGCGTCCACGCGCATCTCCGTGGACCACAATACCTCGTGTAGAGAATTCATGTCCCAAGAGGTCATTGGCCTCTTTAACCTTACCTTCTCTAATCAACTGGCGAACACGAGTCGATGAAATTTTTTCACCATCACTTTGTTGCTCTTCAATGACATGTACCCTTCCAGAAAAATTTCGAGCTAAATAGTCTGCATCCGTTCGATGGTGTCCAAACTTGTAATCAAATCCCACAACAATCTCTTGAGCCTTTAAACGCTTAATATAACGAGCAATGAAGTCATCAGAACTGGTTCGGGCAAAATCACTATTGAAATCTGTTAAATAAAGTTGATCTGTTCCGTAAGCTTCAAAAAGATCACAACGTCTTTGAGGTGCAGTGATATGAAGAAGGAGGTCATCTTTATAGCGTTGAAATGTCAGTTGCGGACTCTCGTTAAAGGTAAGGACAGCTACTTCAAGCTGTTTCTCATCAGCAATCTGACGTGCCTTATCAAACAGGACTTTATGACCACGGTGAAGCGCATCGAAATAGCCTAAGACAAGGACTGTTCCCTTCTCCTGATGGATATCTTTATAATCATTAATAGACGTTACTTTCATTGGATTAATACTTTTCTAGGTTTATAGACGTGATGTCGCTTTTCCATGATGGCTAGAACCTTGTCACCCAAAAAGGCAGCTACCAGAGGTTCTTGGCTCTCTAAGGAAATAAAGCGACCAAATGAGATTTCTTTGGCATCTTCTTCAGTGACTTGCGCAGCCGGTAGGTCCTGAACACCAAATTCGATAGGGAGTAAGAAAGACTCATCCCCTGCTTCTACCATTTCTGAAATTTGTGAGAGGGTTAGGGCTAAATCTAACGTTAACCCTGCTGAAGCTGTTCGACGCAGAGCAGACATGTGGCTAGCATAACCAAGTTTAGCACCTAAGTCGACAGATAAGGTACGAACATAAGTTCCTTTGCTACAAGCAACACGGAAGGTAAATCTTGCAGTGCCGTTTTCAAGCTTAATAGGTGAGGTACGAACAAACTCGGTAATTATCACTTGGCGTTGTGGACGTTCGACTTCTTGGCCGGCGCGTGCATATTCATAAAGTTTTTTCCCATTGACTTTAACTGCTGAGTACATCGGTGGGATTTGTGTGATTTGGCCCTCAAAACTAGACATGGCTTTATCAACAGATTCTTCATCCAGCTCTGTTAAAGGTGTTGTTTGGACGACGTCACCGCTAGCATCTTCGGTCGTTGTCGAAAAGCCAATGGTAATCTCACCCTCATAGACCTTGCCAGCTTCAGTCATGTATTCAATGACACGAGTAGCCTTTCCAACTGCTATGGGTAAAACACCAGTAACATCAGGATCTAGGGTTCCACCGTGTCCGATTTTCTTTTCATGTAAAATTTTGCGCAGTTTAAATACTGCATCGTGACTGGTCATTCCAGCTTCTTTTTTTAGATTAATAATTCCTGAAATCATACTTTTAATTATATCAAAAGCAAGCATAAAGAGCTAGGTAGAAACATAAAGAGGCCAAGAGTAAATTCTCTAGCCTCTTCAGATGTTTATAACGTCACATTTACTTCTTCTTTTTAATCAATATCCCTTTTGAGGTCGCTATCTAGCTCAAAGAAAGGCTGGATATCTTGGACATACTCTAGGACGCCCTGAAAGTCTCCTTTATCGTCTCGTACAGCAGCATAGGTGACGTAGACGAATTTTCCTAGACGTTCAGATTTGAACCACATTGGTACTTGGTCACGCTCACCACTTCTGAGTAAGTCAAAGATTTTCTTGACCTTGTCAAGGACTTTTGGCGGATGACAAAGTTCAACATTCCGTCCAATTTGACTAGGTGTTCGTTTAAAGACCATTTCATTGGCTGGAACATTGTCGTTATAGTATTGGAAAATATCATCTTTATTAACGAAAGTGATTTCCAAAGGGAGATGATTGAGGATGAGATTGGCCTGTTCAACAGATAAATAACCATTGCCAAAAGGCTGTGTGGTTTCTCTATCTACGATAGTTTCAGCCTTTGGTTTCGGTGTGAAGCTGATGGTGAATTGCCCTTCAGGGGTATCTATGACACGTGTATTGCCGATATTCTCCTCAGCTTTTGGACTAGACTTTTCTTCTAGTACAGTATCATCAAAACGCTCTCGCTTAGGCTTCCAGATAGCTGTAGGCTTTATAATAGCATAGCCATAGGCGTCGCTCTCCTCAGCAATGGAAAGCCAATCATCCTGCGTGAAGGTTTCTAGCAGAATCATAAGTAGGATGGCTTCTTCCTTGAAAATCATAGCTTCAAACTCTTCCGAAAAGGCTTCAAATGCTTTTGAAAACTCTTCTAAAGCACCTTCTGGAAGTGCTTTGAGTTTAGCTTCTGCTACTCTAAAAAGTTTTCGGATGTCATCGTCTACACCCCACATCACTTTTGGCGGGGAGTCATGACCGTAACGCTCCATAATAGGAAAGAAGAGCTTTTCTTTACGTGTGTAATGATTATGGAATTGACCAAGTAATGACATCTGATGCTTAAGCCCATTTACTAGGTCAGATTTAAACTCTTCATTTTCAGGCTTACTGATATTTTCTACGATACGTCGAATACGGAGAATAGCTGAACGTAGGGCTAAATTCTCTTGTTTAAACACATAAACAGGGTGGCCTTCTTGATCAGCGTCTGCTACCTCCACATCTGCAATGGCTCCTTTAAAGAGGTTAGCATGTACATTACAGAGGCTCATGACATCTTCAAAAGTAACTCCTTCTTCAGATGCCATCAGTTCATGTTCCATCATAGAGATTTCAAGGGCAGAAACTCCCTTGAAGTGTTGATTGAAGCGCTCTTGAACACTCTCAGGACTGGCTCCATGGTGCAAATCTAGTAGAATTTCTTTGAGTATTTGAATACGATTGTTTTCCATATCAGTCTCCGATGACATCATATCCATTGAATAGTAAGGTTTGCTTAATTTTATCTAGGGGAATATTAGCTAACTTAGAGCCAGCTTTTAGACTGGTTACCTTACCGACAGTATTTAGCATAGCAGGGTTGGACAAGGGCTTGAAACCGAGATCAATCAGTAAATCCTTAACCTCTGGATGCTCTTTAATGATGGTTGCGACTGGTTGTGATAAATCTATAGTGTTGGTTGTCATTGTGACCTCCTAATAACATATTTACTACTACCATTATACACGAGAATAATGAAAAAAAACCAACAAATCTTAGTTTGCTGGCTTTGTTAATTCGCAAATAGGGCTTCTGTAACATTATGCTGGATATTTTCCCACTCCTGCTCTGCCCTCACCATCTTACGGTGGTAATCAGCACGCCCACGCAAGTAGGCAGCAATTTGATAATCTTGCTTCACAATTGGTATCTCAGGAATTTTGATATCCAAGAGGTCAGCTGTCGACAAATTTAGGACAGCCTTTCCCTTATCAGCATAGTCTAAATAGGCACGACCAATCTCTGTCTCAAGGAAAAACTTGATGTAGAAACCACGGAGTTTCTCTTTGGGACGAAGCACTGTGATATTTGATGAAGCGACTACTTCACGCTTGCCTTGATCTTCGAAAACAGCAACTTTCTGAACCGTTCCCTTAGAAGCAATAAGGACATCACCGTCTTCTAAAAGAAAACGTAATAATTTCCGGCGTTCCTCAGAAAACGTTTTAAGGTCATCGTAGGCAATGCCGTTGGGTGTCATATCCGATAGATTAATGACAGCGAATTCGCCAGGTTCTGCCTTAGCAGGGACAGCTTTTCCTTTAAATTGATCGACAACATCGCCTAAACGAACAAGTTTGTCTGTATTAGCTTCGTAATCGATAATCAGTTGAGGTCTTTCTTTTTCAGACATTGAATCTCCTTTTTTATATTTTACTATCCATATTGAGTATTGCTATACAATAATAGCAAGAAGCTAATACTTTTGCAAGTAAAAACTGTAAGAAAGGAAAAATAAAAAAGAGACCTGAGCCTTATTTTATAAGCTTTTAACCGCTGCTACTGCTGCTTCATAGTTTGGATCAGTATTGATATTGTCCAAATATTCGACATAAGTAATCTTATTGTCAGCATCTGCCACTAAAACTGCACGCGCTAACAAGTGCCACTCTTCAATGAGGACACCATAATCTTTACCGAAACTATTATCATAGTAGTCAGAAAGCATGATGGCATTTTCAAGTCCTTCAGCACCACACCAACGAGCTTGTGCAAATGGTAGGTCCACTGAAATAGTAATAACTACTGTATCGTCTAATTCTGACAATTCCTTGTTAAAGGTACGTGTTTGAGTTGAACAGATTCCAGTATCGATTGATGGAACGATAGAGATAACTTTTTTCTTTCCATCGAATTCTGAAAGTGATTTTTTCGTCAAATCTGTTGTGGTCAAGTTAAAGTCACGCAAGGTATCTCCAACTTGAAGTTGTTTGTCTTCTGCTACTGTAACTGGTTTTCCAATAAATGTTGGCATGTTAGTCCTCCAATACTTTTTTTACTATTGTACTGTAAATATAGCAATAAGCCTAAGCATTTGTTTAGAATTTTTCAAACAGTAGTCTAATTTTTTCAACAATAACTGCATTAATTGCAGGAATAACCTCATCCGCAAAGTTTTTTAGGTAGGGATAATCACCAATTTGCACTCCATATATAGCATTTTTGAAAAGAGAAATATCATTTTGATCATTTCCAAAAGCTACAAAGTCTTTACCAAAGTGGTTTAAAACAGTACTAGCCTTGGTCACACCTTTAGGATTAATGTAAAGACACCTTTCGATATCATGATAACTAAGGTCTAAACCTTCCAGTTTGTTTAGATTAAAGATAAGGTCTTCACGTATATCCTCATGCTCTACAAGTGGCATAACAACTTTGATAGGCTCATTAAGTTCATGAACAGGCAAAATACTTGCTTTGTTTAATGGATCAACATTTGAAAGAAAAGGGATTTGCTCAGGATTTTGAATAGCATAATTAAAGGTATCATCAATAAAATAAGGGAGATTATAAGTATCACAGTAGCTAACAATCGTTCTTAGAGCAGGAGAAGGTATTGTGTATTGTGATACTAAGTGTTCATCTTGGAAGACTTCACCACCGTTTAAGCCAACTACTGTCAGCTTTCTCAATTCTCCCTCTAAAATACTAAGACAGTCTCTGTAAGAGCGTGCTGTTGCAAAAATAATTTCATGACCGTATTTTGGTGCAGTTAAAAGAACCTTTTGTAAGTCTTTTGACATGGTCATACCATCAAAACATAGGGTTCCATCCAAATCAAAAACAAATTTCATAGGGATAGTATAACAAAAAACCAGCTAAAGAGCTGGTTAAATTATTTAGTATCGAAATACTTAAATTTTATCAAGAGCTAGTTTTAAATCTTCAATCAAATCATCTGCGTTTTCCAAACCAACTGAGAGACGAATTTGATTTGGAGTGACGCCACAAGCTAGTAAATCAGCTTCTGCCAATTGTGGGTGAGTTGTTGTTGC
>JAGZRY010000093.1 GCA_018381425.1 Haemophilus parainfluenzae | reverse complement strand
TAGCATCGACAAAGCAACAGAAAGTATTGCACCTGCATTTACTAACCCTTATAAAGATGTAGGCAATATTCCAGTAACTTTCCCAAATCAGCCCCCACTTGTCCCGCATAGTGTACGTGGCTTACAAGTGACTAAGAATGCTAACCAATGTTTAGGCTGTCACTCTCCGGATGTTGCTCCAACAACGGGTGCACCTCGCGTACCTGAAAGCCACTTTTTAACACGTGATGGACAAAAAACAGAAGGCACTTCGCCACGTCGTTATTTCTGTTTACAATGCCACGTTCAACAAACTAACGTGAACCCAATTATCCAAAATAAATTTGAAACTATTCGTCAAATGCAAGGTAAATAAGGAGCTAAACCATGATTAAATCAAGCATTCAGAAAGTTTGCCGTTGGTTACGCTCTCCGAGCAAAATGGCAATTGGTGGGGTTATTTTATTAACTATCATTGGTACTATCGTTGGAACTAACCTGTTTAATGCTGGAATGGCGACAACTAATACAGAGCAATTCTGTTCAGACTGTCATACTAATGACGTTGTACCTGAGTACCAAGCGTCAATCCACTTTAGTAACCGTTCAGGTGTGAAAGCAATTTGTTCAGACTGTCACGTTCCACATGAATTTATTCCAAAAATGGTTCGAAAAATGCAAGCATCGACTGAAGTTTATGCTCACTTTACAGGTAAAGTCGATACTAAAGAAAAATTCGAAAAACATCGTTTAGAAATGGCTGAACGTGAATGGGCGCGTATGAAAGCGAATAACTCACAAGAGTGCCGTAACTGCCATAACTTCAATGACATGGACTTTACTCAACAAAAAACTGTGGCACAACAAATGCATGCACTTGCACAGGAACAAAACAAAACCTGTATCGATTGTCACAAAGGTATTGCACATAACCTTCCACACATGGAAAAAGTACAACAAAGCTTTATTCCAGCGGATATGTTAAAAGCAAATGAAAAACCTGCAGATAACAAAGATGCAAAATAATCTTATAGCAAAATAATAAATCGGCACTCATTTTGAGTGCCAATTTTGTTTTTATTTTTTAAGGAAATCTTTATCAGATAATACCCTTAGTGGTTGCATGTCGCTATTCCCCATAATAACCAAACTCGGGTCTGAGCGTAAACAGCTGCCACCATAATGCCCACCTACAGTAAAAGTACAGACCTGAACATATTGGTCTTCCACTTTTGGTAAACACCAAAGTTGTTGATAGATACTCTCCTGCTTACCAAAACGACCATCTTTGCTATCAAGCACTGATTTACACTCACCAATCAATTTCACATTATCACCACGGCGACCTGCAATTGGTTTTTGTGCGTAACCATTTTTAATCAGCTCAGGCGTTAATTCAAATCCAGCCTCCAGTAGATAACGATGGTTTGGGAATAATGACCACAACACTGGTAAAATCGCTTTATTACTTGGAATCGCTGTCCAAAGTGGCTCATAAACTAGAACTTCTGGACGAAGTAACACGTCAATTAACCGCACTTTATCTTCCGGATAGCCTGTACGAATTGGTGGTGCCACTTCCATGCCTGTTGCATCTTCACGAAGTTGCTCCAACATAGTTTCCCAGGCCCACGTTTTCCATACTGTTTTTACTTGGTTATCTTCATCATCAATCAAACGACCTCGACTATCCCAATGTAACCCCTCGGTCCCATGAATAATTTTGGCTTTAAATCCTGCTTGAACCAGTGCATTGCGCATAAATAATGCGTGATAATCTTCCTCATCATCGTGATCTTGCATAATATGAACAAGCGGCGTAGCTTCACTGTGTTTCCAACAATCCGCTAATGCATTACGTAAGCCATCAGCTGGATTATCACCAATCTTCAATCCGCCCTGAATTGCCCATCGATTCATAAACTCACCCGCTTCAGCGTGACAAGAAGCCGAGTCTGCATTGTATTCATACACTTTCAGTCCTCGGCTATCCATGCAGAAATCTAAACGCCCCGTAATGGTTTGGTAACGGCGATTTTGCCAAGACAATCGTAAGCGAGGCCAAAGCAATTTAGGAATATTGAAATATTGTAATAACTTATTGTCTTTTAAGACTTTATCTGTGGCATGCAAATACATTAAATGTAATTCATTGGTTGCACGAATCAACTCATGCTGCGCTGTTTCAGATATCGTAAAATAGCGATATTGATCCGAATGGCTGACTTTATGCCCACCCATTGCTTTCACATATGCCGCTTCAAATTCGTTTTGCTCATTCAGCCATTTATGCTCAAACTGACCATTGTTTTCTATATGTTCAGCATGAATCTCAAGTTTCTCTTTTTCTGGTGTTGGCCGCGGCAGACTGTATTCGGTATCTTCTGTTTGGATCATCCAACCTAAAATTTCTGTATCATCAAAGGTATCATGCAGAAAATAACCACTTTCGGAAACCGTCATCGGTAATTCACGAGTCCATTGCTGCCCACTTGGTAAGCGAGAGTGAATCACGTTTTGCTCGGCAATGCGAATTTTATCTTCTAATACCTCGGTAATGATCGCCACATGCCCCGTATGTTTAAATTCACCGCCCTCCTGCCAAATTAACAATGCACCTGCTTCAGGCTTACGTTTGCAACCATTTGCAAAGGCTTGTAAAGGTAATAAGGCATCATTCACCACTTGACGTAAAAATCGTAGAGAAAAGATCTCGTAAGCCATTCCCACATCAGTAAACACCATGCCATGATTGAGGTATAAATAACGGCGCGCAAATTCCACACACTGCCATTTGTAGCCCATGTACTCTCTTCCTAAATAACTGCGAAAGGCAGCATCATCCGGATACTCTTTCTCATCGGCTGTATGATAATCGGATGAATAAATCGCAATGCCACCCGGCGCATAGCCTAATAAGCTCCCGAAAGGATCGTGTGTACTGATGTTTGCTGAACGTTCAGGCATAAAAACTCCCCGTTAAATAACAACTAGAAATAGTATAGATCTTTTGTCTGATTCCCCCAAAGGCTTTTAAAAGAAATATCAAAATTTGAATCCCATACAATTTTGAAAAAGAAAAAGGGCTGACAGATGTCAGCCCCCAAAACAAATCTAAAAATAACCGCACTTAAGGTTATTTCACATACCAATGTGCTAATAAAATTCCTGTATTTACTGCAATATTTAATCCTGCTTTTAATGGATTGCTTAAAGAAAGACGCACATTTACATCTTGTTTCTCACGAATATCATCCGTACTACCTTCACTCAATACCAACGCGACTTTCTCTGCAAATTTGAGGTGTTCCAACGCAACGCCTTGCTTATTGGTTGATACATGAATAATCTGATAGCCAACCTTACGTAAAGCCTCTAAAGCGATTTCAGTACTTTCTGTTTCTAAAATACGAATATGCTCCATCCCGCCTTCAGCTACACGCATCGCAGCCGGTGCATAAAGCTGTTCAACTTGATTTGTTACCACATTTTTAATGCCATAGAAGGCACAAGTACGCACAACACCACCTAGGTTTTGCGCATTATTGACTTGATCAAGCACGACTAAACAGTCTTCTTGACGCGGTACATCTAAATAACCTTGCAAAGAAAAAGTACGTTGTTTTTTCACTAACATACAAATTCCGCCATGATGCTCCGTGCCGCTCACTAAGCTTAGCTCATCACTATCCACCACGTGATACACTTTTTTATTTGCGGCTAAATAACTGAGAATCTCGCCAATTCGATGCGCCATTTGCACCGTTGCCCATACGCGAACGATGCTCTCTGGACGTTCAGCAAACAATTCTAAGCATGCATTTTCACCATACACTTTCATTTCTTCAGCGCGGTTCTTTTTAATTTTCTCCGGTGCTCGTGGTGATAATGCGCCCGTTTTCTTTTCTTTCGCTTTATAACTCACGCCAGTGCTTTTTACTGTTACTTTTACCGAGCCACTTTCACCATTGGCTTTATTTAATGAAAGTTCAGCAATTTTCGGCTCTCTCACTTCTTGCTGTTGGAAACCTCGAGAAGGTTTACGATCATCCCGTTTTTTATCAAAGTGTGGTCGATTTCCCTCACGTTTTTCATTATTACGACGATCATCAAAGCGACTTTCTTTGTCATTAAATGCGCGTTTTGGGCTACGCTCTTGAAAAGATTTGGTGGAATTTGTTTGGAATGATGGTTTGCGTGAATTGCTCATAATTTGCTTCTCGAAGGAAAAGTTGGATAATAATTCGCCAAAAAATGCGAAAATTTGTGAGCATTATAACGAAAAAAAACCTTTTTTCTATCAATCCTCAAAGGAAATATTGTAAACTAGAGCATTAATTTTTAGTGTAGAGATAGATTATGTTAATCAATAAAGCTAAACGAGCAGAACAAAATTTAAAAAATTTACCTTTTCTTCCTTTACAGGCAGAGCAGGTTGAGTTTCTGTTTAGTCCGCTTGAATTCAAAGCACAAATTATAGAATTAATTCGCCAAGCTAAAAAACGTATTTACGTGACCGCACTTTATTGGCAAAAAGATGAAGCGGGACAAGAAATTCTCAATGAGATTTATCGCGTAAAACAAGATCATCCTGAATTGGATGTGAAAATTTTAGTGGATTGGCATCGCGGACAACGCAATTTACTCGGAGCAGAAAAATCTGCCACTAACGCTGATTGGTATTGTGAACAACGCCAAACCTATCAACTTCCCGATGAACCGAATATGTTCTTCGGTGTGCCAATTAATACCCGCGAAGTCTTCGGTGTATTACATATTAAAGGTTTTGTATTTGACGATACCGTCCTTTATAGCGGTGCAAGTATCAATAACGTGTATTTACAACAACAAGATAAATACCGTTACGACCGCTATCAAAAAATTCACAATGCTGCACTTGCGGATTCTATGGTGAATTTCATCAATGATTATTTATTGGATTTCAGTGCAGTACATCCATTAGATGTGGCTAACCGCCCTCGTACAAAAGAAATCCGCAGTGCAATAAAAGCTTATCGTAAAAACTTATCTGCCCATGCTGAATATCAGTTGGAAAGTGCGGTTGGTTTTTCCGATGCTTTAACCATTTCACCACTTTTTGGTTTAGGTGCATCAGGCAACGAATTAAACCAAGTTATCGAAGATTTATTCTTACAAGTACAGGAAAAATTGGTGATTTGTACGCCTTATTTCAACTTCCCTCGCACGCTAAGAAGTAAACTTGCCCACTTATTAGAACTTGGAAAACGTGTTGAAATTATCGTGGGTGATAAAGTCGCGAACGATTTCTATATTCCACCAGAGCAGCCGTTTAAAATGGCGGGTGCATTACCTTATTTATATGAAAGCAATCTTCGTCGTTTCTGCGAGAAATTTGATGCTTACATTAAAAATGGCCATTTAACGGTGCGTTTATGGAAAGATGGCGATAACACTTATCACCTCAAAGGTGTTTGGGTGGACAATCAGTATATTCTTTTAACAGGGAACAATCTGAATCCTCGTGCATGGCGTTTAGATGCAGAAAATGGATTATTAATCCACGATCCAAAACAAGAACTTCTGTCACAAGCGGAAAAAGAATTATCACATATCCTCCAACATACCAAAGTATTGCAAGATTATTCTGAATTAGAAGAATTGACGCAATATCCTGAACCGGTGCAAAAACTGTTGAAGAAGTTTGCTCGGATTCAGGCAGACAAATTGGTCAAAATGATTTTATAAATACAAAAAGAAGCCGGCAAATGTCGGCTTCTTGCTTTCATCTTGCGCAAAAATATTGGCTAACATTGCACAAGTGAAATAAGTTGTTATAATCGCCCAACTTTTTAATCTTATCGGAGAAATCAATGAACCCAATTTCTTATTGGCAACGCCTAAAAGTTGCATTTCAATATGTGATGCCACAAATCTATATGACACAAGCAGCAGGTTGGTTAGCTAAACAAAAATGGGGCGCAATGACACATTTTGTGATTAAAGCGTTTACAAAAAAATACAACATTGATATGAGCATTGCTGAAAAAGAAAAATTCAGTGATTACGCCAGTTTTAATGAATTCTTTATCCGTCCATTAAAAGAAAATGCACGACCAATTAACCAAAATCCAACCGCACTTTGTTGCCCTGCGGATGGCCGTGTAAGTGAATGTGGACACATTGACGATGATCGTCTATTACAAGCAAAAGGTCACTTTTTCAGCTTAAATGATTTATTAGCGGAAGATAAAGATTTAACCGAGACCTTTAAAAATGGGGAATTCATCACCACTTATTTATCACCACGTGATTATCACCGTGTACATATGCCATGTGATGGTACACTTCGCAAAATGATTTACGTGCCGGGTGATTTATTCTCCGTCAATCCATTTTTAGCGAAACATGTGCCGAACCTCTTTGCACGTAATGAGCGTGTGATTTGTGTCTTTGATACTGAATTC
>JAGZRY010000092.1 GCA_018381425.1 Haemophilus parainfluenzae | reverse complement strand
AGATTATTTGGATTACTATAATCATCGACGGATTCAACTAAAATTAAAAGGACTGAGTCCGATACAATATCGAAAACAATCCTTTAAATAACAGTCTAATTTTTTGGGGTCAGATCAATTCCGTGAAAAGTTTCACAAAAATTGACTGCTTGATGGGTTTTAGTGTCTTACACGTACTTTATAATTTACCTTATTATTTTTAATAAGTTGTAAATTTACTGCACGTATTGGTTTTACTACCTGTCTTACTTTTTCAGGAATTTTTGCTTCAACTTGTTTTTTTATCGCTGTAGTAGCTTCCGCTTTAAAATGTATTTGGCGACTATGATGATTTTTCATCTCAGTACGAGATTTCACACCTTTGACTACAACTGTATCCTGTGTTGCATTCACGCCAGCATTAGTTGCTGTTTGCTGATATTTAGCATTAACTTCTAATTTTACATCCGCTTTCACACCTGCAATGGAACCGTTATTCCAGTCATTTTTTGCTGCTTCTGCCCACTTATCTGTAGTTGGTACAGCAAGTTTACCACTACCATTCGCAGCAAGGCTTACACTTACTTCATTGACTTTATTGGCTAATTGCTCACTGTGAGAGTCGCCTGAAATCGTACCGCTTGCGTGGTTAGCATTGACAGAGCCACCGATAAATTTCGCATCACCACCAGCATTGATTTTAGCTGTATCGGTGTTGAGAGTGGTTTCGGTATGTGTCTCATTACGCACCACATTCACAGCAAGATGACCGCTACCTGAAGACGGAGTCCATTTTTGTTCAGCCACGCCACCGCCTAGTTTTAAGCCTACTGAAACATCGGTTTTATTCACGCTATCTGTTGCTGCCGTTAACGCTAAATTGCCTTTGCCTGCATTAAGATTGAGCTTTTCAGAGGTTGAGGTCACGCCTTTTAAATTCACTCCGTTTTGAGCTTGAATGCTCACATTTTTACCGTTTACTGCCACGCCTGTGTGCGTTTGGCTGTTTTCAGTGTTTACGCCTACATTTGTATTAAAGCCTGCATTTGCTACTTTAGCTCCAATATTCACGCCTGTTGCGACAGAAGCTGCCACATTTTGAACGTGATTATTGCCCGCTGTAATGTTCACACGTTTGCCAGAAAGTTGAGCATTTTCAACCGCTTGCACGTTTGTGCCTTGCAAGTTCAATACGCCTTGTGTTTGTACATTTACGTTTTTACCCGCAATGGTGTTCGTCACCGCTTGGCTTTGGTTGCCGTTTTTACCATTTGCAGAAAGGCTTAAATCAATAGATGGAACTGCTGCACCTGCTGATGGCACAACCATTGCACCAACACCTACTTTCGCTTCAAAACCACCACCTGATTGGGTTTTACTGCTTGTTGCTTGGCTGAATTGAGCACTTTGAGCTTGAATATTCACATTTTCACTTGCGTTAATATTTGCTTGGCTATTAAATTTACCTGTGTGAATGTTCATGTTTTTCGCATTAATTGAGCCTTGCACAGCATTGCTTTCTTGGCTAGCAGATTGATTGTAATTTGCTCCTACTTTTGCTGCAACGTTAAAGCGTTGGAAGTCGGTAGTATCGGCTGAAACGCCTAAACTCGCCCCAGCTGAAAGGCTGTTTTTCTCAACACGATTTGCAACTGCTACAAGTTGATGGCTGCTTGAATTAAATTGTGCCGTTTCTCCTGCGCTGTATTGGGTAGCATTATCTTGAATGTGGTTTGCATTCACGCTGATATTTTTACCTGCTTGTAACTGCGTTGCGGTATGCGTTATGCTTGATACGGTTTCACGTCCACCTTTTGCAGCAAGTTCTGCTTCCACGCTGAAAGCTTTGGATTTATCAATGCTCGCAGACACGGTGAGATCAACATTCACATTATTGCCAAAGCTATTTGTACTGTTTTTCGCAGTAGTGTGGAGTACCTCTTTCGCATTTTCTTGAATATTTCCGCCTGCTTGCACTTGGCTGCCTTGATGCTCAATGCGATTTGCATTAAGTTTTACATCATTTGCCGCTGAAAGTTTGCTTACTTGGGCTTTGTTTTCCACGCTTGAATTCAAGGAATGAGCTACGCCAACACCTAAAGTGGCACTTAATTTGTTCTCGGTTACGGTGCCGCTCAAACCAACATCCACTTCGTTTTTCATGTTGTTGTTAATGCTTTGATTTTGGGCCGCTTGTGTCGTGATTTTATCCGCGTTAATGACTAAATTACCGTGAGTTGCCGCCACTTCACTACCTGAAACAGTCACAGTTTTTGCATTCAATGCTACATCGTTACCTTTTACGCTTGAACCTGTATACGTTGTTGTGTGACTATTTTGGCTGTTATTGTAAACGTTCAAGCCCAAGTGGAATTTACCTTCTGCATTTACAGCATCTGCTTTTTTCTCTTTGCTAATTTCAACATCTGCATCCACGCTTGGCTTACCTTTGTTATTATCAAGGTTGAGATTTGCGGTTAAATGCCCGTGTTGGAATGATGTTTTGAGGCTGTCGAAACCGCCCGCGAAACTAAAACCACCCTTACTTGATTCCGTACGAACGTGGTTAGCTGCACCTTTCACTTCAATACCACTTTTTGCTGCAATATCGAGCAACCCTGCAGATTGCACGGTTGAGCCCACAATGCTCACGTTTTTGTTGGTAGAAAGTTGGAGATTTGATTCTGATTTTAAAGTTGAACCTTTTGCAGTAGAGGTATGTGTATAGCTACTTTGGCGAGCCTTGGTAATATCAAAAATAGTACCTTGACGAGCGTAATCAACTGCAGTGGTTTTCGCTTGAGTGCTATCAATAACTAATGCACCTGCATTGCCTTTTACCACGCCATTACCGCCCGTTACGACACGGCTGCCTGAAATATGCACGCCATGGCTTGCATCTAAAGTCGTATCGCCTTTCACGGTAATATCTGCCCCGTGAACAGTTTCTGCACTTCTACCTGTACCAACGGTTTTAGAGCCTGCTAAACCACCCCAGAAACGCATATCATCGCTGAGGTTATAACTTTCGCTAGATCTTTCTGAGCCGAATGAAAGCGAACCGCTATTTTTCGCAAGCAATGTACCATCTACATTTGCCACGACGCCGTTTAAATACAGGTCGCCTTTACCGCCTAAAATAAGATCTTGTTCGGTCGTTAATTCTGTTGCAGTGTAGTGCTGCACGCTACTATCTTGGCTACTTAAACCTGTTTTTAAACGTGCAGTTTCATTTTTAAATTCAGCACGAGCCGTTTGAGTGGTAGTGGCTTTTGCACCACGTAAATTCACGCCTTGTTCGCCATAAATAGCGGTCGTTTTTGCGGAAACTTTTGCACCTTCTGTGGTCACTTTACCTTTGGTTGCTTCAATGTTTACACTATCGCCTGCAATCGTAGTGCGGTGTGTGGTTTCAACACGATTGCTCTCTTGTTCATTGCGATACCAACTGCCTTTGCTTTGGTTTTTGCTGTGTTCACGTAAATTTACGGTTTTTTCTGCCCCTAAGTGTACATTGCCACCGAGAATATTGCTATTTTTGGCTTGAATATCTGCTCCTGAAATGTTCAATTTACCACCGACATTCACGTTAAATTGATCAGTTTGCACACGGGTTGCTTGGTAGGTTTCGCTTGAGCCACTTTGATGATCGCGAGACTGTACGCCATTTTGATGCGTAATTTTTGCTTTACCACGATCTGTATGACGACTAATTCTACCGTTTAAGTTTGCATTGCCTGCGGTAATATCCACTTCTTTTGCTTGTAAATCAGCCGCTTGAGCGGTGATAGTCGCACGATCATCGGTTGAATGAATACGAATTCTGCCTGCTTGAATACTACCCACGACTTTGCCATCTAGCACTTGGCCTTTACGCTCTGTAGTCGTGATTTTAAGCGTGCCATTGTCTTCACGTGCAATTTTATTTTTGCCCGTAATCACATTCACCCCTTCGCTGGTGGTAATTTGACCGCCAACGGCCACTTGCGGGGCGATTAAATCAATGTCGCCAGAACTGGTAATTTTGCCGCTGGTGCTTAACGCGTTATCGCCTGTTGCATCATAGCCTTTAAGTTTACCTTCTACGACTTGAGGCTTACCTACTACAAGCGAAGCACGAGTCGTGTTAATAAAGCCACCACCTTGCACGCTAATGCCGTTTGGGTTTGCTAATACATAATCGGCTTTATCACCAAAGATTTCTTGCTGACCTGCAATTTTAGATGGGTTGCGACTCACTACTTCATTAAGAATCACTTTTGCGGATTGGGTTTTGAGATTTGGGTTGGCGTTCAGATCGCCTGCAAGTTGAGATTTACCATTTTGACGAGCATTGTTTAGCACAGCACCAGATTTATCTACGTTAAACTTATCATATCGGTTATGCGATAACCCTGCGGCACTTGGATTGGCGATATTGATAATTTCAATGCCTTGTTTTTTGCTAATTTGTGTGTTGGCATCTGCCGCACTGATTTCTGCAAAAGCAGATTGCCCCGCAATGCTGAATGCAATGGCGAGTGAAATTTTGCTTAAAGAGTAAGTTTTAGACATTTTGTACCTCGTAAAATGGAACATAACTAAATAAGAAATGCTCGTATTAAAACAAAAATGAATAGGTTAGACCAGTCATTTATGGAGTAAAAATGTGATCTGCTTCACAAAAAAATAATTTATTGAGTAAAAAATCAAGTGTGCATTAGTGTAATAAACTTAGAATTTATAGCTGATGCTTCCCAACACTAATCGCTCTTGTTTGACATCATCAGTTTTCGAAAACAATCGCCCCATTGCCCATTCAAGGTTAGCTTGAAAGGCTTTCTGCTCCCAATTCACCCCAACAGCATAAGCAAAGGCTTGTTCTCGCTGAGCATTCGCTTGTGTTGATTTTTGTACGCCAAAATCAATGCCAACGTAAGGCAAAAATGTACCGAATTCGGTTACTTTTACCCAAGCAATATCGTTGTGTAAAACAATATTTTTCTCTGCTGATAAACTTAAATCATTCAAGCCACGTACGCGATAACGCCCCGTCAAATCTTCCTGTTTAATCGAAGACAAATAATCGTGGCTATATTGTGCTGTAAGCTGGTGTGAATGGCGAAAAAGTTGATCTCCAATTGATTGATAGCGGTTAAATTTCAGCTCAAAATTCCAACGGCTAAAAAGATCTTCTGGCTGATTTTTGCCTTTGTTTCGCCCTTGTTCATAGCGGAAATCTGTAGCAAAGGTAGCATTTTCAAACAGCTGCAAATGATTTAGCACAATAGAAATGCTCGTTAATTTAGGGCTTTGAAGATCTAAAATCACATCATCCAGTCGGTTTTTGCTGTTAATTTTCTCGATCTGCGTTGAAAATGTTGAAATATGATTAGAGCCACGATGGAAAACATAATCTGCGGTTAATCCCGTTTGAAGAGTTTGCCCTTTTTGTTGCAGGCTTAATGTCTGAAGTGAAAGCGGCGTTTTAAATTGGGAAATAGAAGCAAAGCCACTGAATGTCCAATAACCATAAGGTAAGGAATAATAGAGCAATGCCGAGCGGCTAAATTGATGACGAGATTTTAGTGTATGCGAACCGCTTAGATAAAGCGTATCTGATAAGCCAAAAGGGTTGCTAATGCTAACAGAAGAACGTACCTGCCAACGATCGTAGGTTCTTGACGCGTAATTATCCAATCCAATTGAACCATTGAAACGAGAAATTGGTTCGTTCGTAAATTTCAGTTTAACTTCGCCATTTTTAGCTGGCAAAACATCAACAGAAACGCTGTTTCCCGTGATGCGATTCGCTTGGTCAAGTGCTTGGTCAAGATCTTGCACTTTCAGCGGTTTACCTATCGCATTTGGTAAAATTTGGCTTAAATTAAACCGCTTGTTATCGCTTTCTATAGCAGCAATTTTGCCCTCAAATACATGCAGAGTTAAAACGCCTGATTGATCGTCTTCAAACTGAAAAGGGTTGTGAATGTAGCCTTTTCTCACATAGGCTTGAGTAAGTTGTTGACTCAGCTGATTAAGACGAGCTTCATTCAAACATTCGCCCGATTTAGGCGCAAAAGGCATTGGATCAATAAGCGTTATTCCTTTAAATTTCACACCTTGATAATCTAAACAAATTTGCGAGAAATCGCCATTTTCAACCGCTTGAGAAGTAGATTGGAATTGATGTTGTTCTAGCCAACGTTGTTGATTTTGGCTCTGTAGATCAGCGAATTGCTGTTTAGATTGTTGGAGCGATTGGGTGATATCATCAGCCCAAACATTTGATGAAAAAAGAGTAAGAAGAAAAGGAAAAGCAAATTTATTCATAGCAGCGATGAAATAAAAAATATGATCTGCCCCAAAAAAGTTGGACAGGTTAGTTAACTTAAATATTGAGCTCGGTATTGTACTGGGCTCAATCCTTTGAAAGCAAGTTTAATGCGTTTTTGGTTGTAATACACTAAATATTCTTCAATTTCAGCCTTTAATTCAGCAATTGAATGATAA
>JAGZRY010000091.1 GCA_018381425.1 Haemophilus parainfluenzae | reverse complement strand
ATCTCTAGCTAATTTAACGTGTTGCAAAATAGATACCTTTAAAATGAATAAAAAGCTTTTCGCTCTTCAGACTACAAACTCTAAAAAAAATTCATTTTATCCTAAAAATGTCAAATCTTATGTCTAAATATTAGGCATAGTCGGAATTTCTTGAGAAAAATAAGGAAATGAGCTATTTTAGTGAGCTATTTTTAAAGGGGGAATTATGCAGATTCGCGCCATTCAACCAGCCCAACTCACACCATTAATTACACTGAAAAATATCAATGTGGTCTTTGAACAAAAAACCGCATTGCGGGATATTAATCTCAGTATTTATCCCAATTCCATTATCACCATTGTTGGGCCAAATGGTGGGGGAAAATCGACCCTTTTAAAAACCTTACTAAAATTACAAACGCCAACATCCGGTGAAGTGATTTATAGTGCGAATGTCAGAATTGGCTATGTCCCACAAAAAATTCATCTCGATCACAGCTTACCGATGACGGTTGAGCGTTTTCTTGCGCTCAAAAAAGGTGTTAAAACACAAGAAATATCAACCGCACTTGAGCAACTCTCTATCACTCATTTGAGAAAAAATAATATGCAAAAACTCTCTGGTGGCGAGATGCAACGTGTATTATTGGCTCGTGCGATTTTGAATAAACCCAATTTACTGGTGCTAGATGAACCCACTCAAGGGGTGGATATTAATGGTCAAGCTGAACTTTATCAACTGATTCACCGTACTCAACAAGCCTTAAATTGCGCAGTATTGATGGTTTCCCATGATTTGCATATCGTGATGGCGGACAGTAAAGAAGTATTATGCATCAATCAACACATTTGCTGTGCCGGCACACTAGAAAGCCTATCGAATGATCCCACATTTATGCGTCTTTGGGGCAATCAAATCTCACAAAATGTGGGCTTTTATACACACCATCATAATCACCATCATAATATGCACGGTGATATTTGTAGTTGCAGTGCTAATCCATCAGAATGCCAACAATAAGGAAAAATCATGTTTGAGATTTTATTTCCCGCCTTGCTTACGGGCTTACTGCTTTCCTTAATTACCGCACCACTAGGTGCTTTTGTGGTGTGGCGTAAAATGGCTTATTTTGGTGATACTCTTTCCCACTCGGCCTTGCTTGGTGTGGCATTAGGGATTTTCCTACAAATTAATCCTTATGTTGCCATTGTAATTTTGACGATTATTCTCGCCGTATTAATGGTATGGCTCGAAAGTAACACGCAATTTTCAGTGGATACCCTTTTAGGGATTATCGCTCACAGTTGTCTTTCCCTTGGTGTGGTTACGGTTGGCTTACTTAAAAATGTCCGCATAGATTTAATGAGTTATCTTTTTGGGGATTTGCTTGCCATTAATTTTAACGATTTACCTTACATTGGCGCGGGTGTCGTTATTATATTAGGCACACTGCTTTACTTCTGGCAAGCCTTACTCTCCACCACAGTTTCACCTGAACTGGCTCAAGTGGAAGGTATTAACATTAAAAAAATGCGATTTATCTTAATGATTTTGACCGCACTTACCATTGCCTTAAGTATGAAGTTTGTTGGGGCCCTGATTATTACATCACTCTTAATTATTCCCGCGGCAACGGCAAGACGTTTTGCTAAAACGCCTGAACAAATGGTATTTATTGCGATTTTAATCAGTATGCTTTCCGTCATTGGCGGGTTATTCCTTTCCGCCTTTTATGATACAGCGGCGGGGCCTTCTGTCGTGATTTGTTCCGCATTTTTGTTTTTGTTATCATTACTAAAAAAGGAATATTTATAATCCGCTCCAACCAGTGAAAACTATTTGCACCGCACCTTAAATCTTGATAAAGTGCGGGCAACTTTTGACGATATTTTAGGATAAGAAATGAGCCAAGAATATTTAGATTTTGAATTACCTATTGCTGAACTTGAAGCCAAAATTGAAGCGTTACGTTCAGCATCTGATGACAAAATTGATTTACACGATGAAATTAAACGCTTACAAAAGAAAAGCGATGAATTAACCCAAAAAACCTTTGCAAATCTTGATGCATGGCAGGTTTCTCGTATGGCACGTCACCCAAATCGTCCATACACTCTTGATTATATCGAACATATTTTTACTGATTTCCAAGAACTGGCAGGCGATCGTGCCTTTGCAGATGATAAAGCAATCGTAGGTGGTCTTGCTCGTTTAGATGGTCGCGCGGTAATGATTATCGGTCACCAAAAAGGTCGTACAGTAAAAGATAAAGTAACACGTAACTTTGGTATGCCAGCACCTGAAGGCTATCGTAAAGCGTTACGTTTAATGCAAATGGCTGAGCGTTTCAACTTACCTATCATTACCTTTATCGACACACCAGGGGCTTACCCAGGCATCGGTGCAGAAGAACGCGGTCAATCTGAAGCGATTGCTCGTAACTTACGTGAAATGTCTACCTTAAAAGTGCCTGTTATCTGTACCGTAATTGGTGAAGGCGGTTCCGGTGGTGCATTAGCCATTGGCGTGGGTGACAAAGTGAATATGTTGCAATATTCAACTTATTCTGTTATTTCACCAGAAGGCTGTGCTTCTATCTTATGGAAAAGCGCAGAAAAAGCGTCAACCGCAGCAGAAGTCATGGGCTTAACCGCAACTCGTTTAAAAGAGTTAGGTTTAATTGATAATATCGTTCCAGAACCATTAGGTGGTGCGCATCGTAATTATCATGAAATGGCACGTAATTTAAAACAATGTCTCGTTGAAGAATTAAACGAATTAGATACCTTCGACAAAGATGGCTTATTAGAAAGACGTTACGAACGTTTAATGTCTTATGGCTATTGTTAATAATATATAAAAAGAGCGGTTAATTTAACCGCTCTTTTTTGTGTTTAAAGAATAGTACATGGATGCCAGAAAATGCATCAATGCTAAAATAAAAATAACGTAAAAGGAGTTTAAAATGAAAAATGTATTAGCAATCCAATCTCACGTGGTTTATGGTTTTGCCGGTAATAAATCCGCCACCTTTCCAATGCAGTTATTAGGCGTGGATGTGTGGGCACTCAATACCGTGCAATTCTCTAATCACACTCAATATGGCAAATGGACAGGCATGGTGATTCCACAAGAACAAATCGGCGAAATTGCCAACGGTTTAGATGCCATTGGAAAACTGCAAGAATGTGATGCGTTGCTTTCTGGCTATTTAGGTTCAGCTGAACAAGTTGACCAAATTATCTATGCTTTAGAAAAAATCAAAGCACGTAACCCTAGTGCACTTTACTTGTGCGATCCCGTGATGCCAAATGCCGAAAAAGTCTGCGTAGTAGCTGATGGTGTACGTGAACGCTTAATTGAAAAAGCCATTCCACGTGCGGACATCATGACACCAAATCTTTCCGAACTTCGTACGCTTTCTGACTTCCCTATCAACACCTTTGACGATGTGCTCAAAGCCGCTAATGCGTTAGTTGCTAAAGGTGTGAAGAAAGTGTTAGTTAAACACTTAGGTAAAGCAGGTAAATTAAATGATCCTGATACCTTTGAAATTATTATGGCGACACCTGAAGGTGTATGGCATTTAAGTCGTCCACTTTATAAATTCTCTTTTGAACCTGTTGGTGTGGGCGATTTGATTGCGGGTACTTTTTTGGCGCATTACTTAAACTGTGGCAATGATGTTGAATCTTTTGAAAAAATGAATAATGCAGTGGCGGGTGTAATGAAAACTACCTTTGATTTAAAATCTTACGAGCTCCAACCTATTGCTGCACGTTTTGAGATCTTAAATCCAAGCACAAACTACAAAGCTGTTAAAGTTGCCTAATGGATCTTTTTTCATTATTCCAAGCTCAAATTCCAACCACCGCCAATAAGCTTCTCATTGCTTTTAGCGGTGGTTTGGATTCTACTGCACTGCTTTCTTTAGTTAAAAAACTCAGCGAAAAACGACCGCACTTAAGTCTACGAGCTATTCATATCCATCACGGATTAAGCCTGAATGCGGATACTTGGACGACTCATTGCCAACAACTCTGTGAGCAATTTGCCATTCCACTTATTATTGAAAAAGTCAAAGTGGAAATGCACAATGGCATTGAAGCGGGCGCAAGAGAAGCTCGTTATCGAGCGATTTCAACACATATTCAGCTAGATGAATATCTTGTCACTGCACATCATTTAAATGATCAAACTGAGACCTTTTTCCTGGCGCTAAAACGCGGAGCAGGATTGCAAGGTTTAGGTGCCATGCAAAAAGAAAGCCAATTATTTGGGATGCCTATTCTACGCCCACTCCTTTCTTTTAGCCGTAATGAATTAGAAGATTACGTTCAGCAAGAAAATCTGTCTTGGGTCGAAGACGAAAGCAATCAAGATAATCATTACGATCGCAATTTCTTACGTAACCAAATTTTGCCTGAAATACGCCAACGCTGGGGACATTTTGATCATGCAGTTCAGCGTGCCGCACAACATTGTTTTGAGCAACAACAACTGATCAATGAATTATTACAGACCCGCTTTGAGCAGCACATTCTTGAGGATCAAAAACAGTTTTCACTCGTAAATTTTCTAGAATATTCATTGCAAAAACAAACCGCACTTTTACGCATGTGGTTGGCTAAAAATCAGATTGCTATGCCTACGCAGGTTCAATTAATGCATATTATTGATGATGTTATTCAGGCTAAAGCAGATGCATCCCCACAATTTCAACTCGGGGAGCATATTATTCGCCGCTATCAACAATGTCTCTATTTAACCGGAGAATTCGTTGATTTGTCGCAAACTTGCCTTGATATGCAATTAAATCAACAGATTGCCTTGCCTGATAATCTAGGAACAATTTATGCCGAATGTAATGTACAAGGCATTTTAGTCCATTGGAATGACAAACAAGTTCAGCTATCAAATACACAAGAACCCATTCAAGTAAGATTTGCTTATACTGGCAAAGTAAAACGCCAGCATAATCGCCCTGCTGAAACCATGAAAAAAATTTGGCAAGAGCTCGGCGTTCCACCTTGGCAACGAAATCGTATTCCACTCCTTTTTTATGGTGAGACTTTACAAAGTGCGGTCGGTTTTTTCCGTGTTTTTCAACGTGGAGAGAAATAAAAAATGGGTGATGATTCACCCATTTTTATGATTAAGAAAAGCGTTTAAAATACCTGCTGTAAACTCTTTCCGTAAATAAAAACCCAGTGGCAAGGTATCAATTACTTCCCCATTTTGACCGATGCCTTTCGTAATGGCTTTACTATTGGCGCCTTTTGGACGCAGTTGCATAACTTCACCAATACGCGCCGTAATCTGATCTAACTTTCCGAGCACAATATAATCCATCAACTCTTCCCAATCTTGGCGTAATTGATGTTCTTGTTCAGTCGAAGGACGCCATAAAATAGGCTGACCAATATGGCGCTCACGCAAAGGAATGTCTCGACTACCTTCAATGGGAATCCACAAGACTTTCGATAATTTATGACGAACGTGCGAATTTTCCCAATTTACTCCTGAGTTTTGCACCAAGGGCGCAAGGCTCACAAAGGTGGTTTCCAACGGAAAACCTTCGGCATTGATGGGTAACGTTTTTAATTCGATGCCTAAATGGGAAAAGTCCTGCTCTGCTTTACTGCCGGCAGTCGCTCCTAATGCGGTTTCAAGCAACATTCCAACCCAACCTTTATCGCGTTTTAAATCTGGAGGAACGGAAATATTTAACTCATCTGCAAGTTCGCCAAAGGTTAACCCCGCAATAGATTGCGCTTTTTCTAATAAGGCTTGTTCGGTTTGTGGGATCATTCGTGGTATTTCTTCAATAATTTCGGTTTAACGTATTCTACGCCTTTGTCGATGTAAGGAATATTTTCTAGTTTCAATAAAAAGCGTTTTGCCGGCAATCCACCACCAAAACCAGTGATTTCACATTTTTTCCCTAATACACGATGACATGGAATGATAATACTAATGGGATTACTCCCGACAGCTCCGCCAACGGCTCGCACTGCCTTAGGGTTATTAATGCTTTCTGCTAATCCACCATAACTCGCCGTTTTTCCATAAGGAATTTGACGCAATGCTGCCCAAATCGCTTGTTGAAATGCGGTACCTTTAGGCGATAAAGGAATATCGGAGAAACTTTCTAGTTCGCCATTAAAATAACGCATTAAAGCGCCCCGCACTTTTTCAAAAAGCGGTAAATCCTCTCTCAAAATCCAATTGGGATTCGGCGTGGTTTGTTCTAATTCACAATCTAAATTCGTTAAATATTCACCATCAGAAAGCATCAATAACCGACCAATTGGTGAGTCCATATAAGCATAAAAAAGTGCGGTCATTTTTCTCTCGTTTTTTATAAAGTCATATAAGAAAAAAGCACACCGAACATACATTCGGTGTGCTGCGTATTATGCTAAATTTTTTACAAATTAGAAACTGTAGTTTAAGTTTAAACCGTAAAGGTTAGCACTTGCTTTAGAGGTATAATTCGCTGTTACTGTCGCTAAGCCACCAATTGATTGGCTTTCGGTAAAGTGAATTTTTTTACCACG
>JAGZRY010000090.1 GCA_018381425.1 Haemophilus parainfluenzae | reverse complement strand
TTGACCTTTTTGTTTAAGCTTACGATCTAATTGAGCTAAGAAACTATTATCTTCATCAACCAACCATTGCACACTAAAGCTATCCATATATTTATCCGGGTTTTGGTTTACTAGGGCTCCAGCTTTCTCAATGGATACATCTATATCACCTAATTCATCCACCAAACCATTTTTATGTGCATCTTGCCCTAACCAAACTTGGCCTTGAGCAATTTTATCTACTTTATCTTTTGATAACTGACGACCACGGCTTACGACATCTAAGAAGCGGTCATAACCATTTTCAATACCAAGTTGATAGATATCTTGAGTATTTTTATTCAGAGGGCTTAAAGCTGATGTTTCCGCGAGATCTGTTGTCGCAACCCCATCGGTACTCATTCCCATTTTTTTAATCGTGTTTTCAAAGGTTGGGAATAATGTAAAGATCCCAATGGAACCCGTAATCGTATTTTTATCTGCCACAATATAATCTGCAGTAGATGAAATCCAATAACCACCAGATGCAGCCATACCGCCCATAGATACCACAACAGGCTTACCTGCTTTTTGAAGATTTTCAGTTTCCTGACGAATAATTTCTGATGCAAAAGCGCTACCGCCCGGAGAATTAACACGGAGAACAACTGCCTTCACTTTCTCATTATCGTGAGCCTGTCTTAATAATCTCGCAATGGTATCACCACCCGCAGACTCTTCATCACTTTCTCCATCAATAATTTCACCTTCCACATTCACAACAGCCACAATATTTGGTTCATCTGGCGCATCAGCAAAACGGTCCTCTAAGTGAGGTAGATAATCTTCAAAATCTAATAATTTAGTATTTCCCTCTGCATCTTGACCAAAAAATGCGGTCAATTTTTTATCTAAATCCAATCTTGTCGCAAAATGTGTCACTAACTGACGTTTTTTCACATAAGCCGTTTCATCACCCTTTAACGCTTTTAAATCACTAATATATTTTTGTGCATTCGGTAATACATCATTAGCGGTAATATGACGATTAACCATTAACGTTTGCATGTAGTTTTGCCACATCCCCCCAAGCCATTTCTGCATATTCGCTCGTGCTTCTGGTGACATATCATCACGCAAGAAAGGTTCTACCGCGGACTTATATGTCCCCACTCGGAAAATATGCGGCGTAATTTCAAGTTTTTCGAGCATGGATTTGAAGTAAAGATTTTCATAACGTAAACCTTGAATACCGACTTGTCCAATCGGATTGAGATAAATTTCATCCGCAAAACTCGCAAGAAAATATTGTGATTGAGTGTAATTGTCAGCATAAGCAATAACTGGCTTTTGTGATTCTTTAAAACTTTGAATGGCCTTTCCTACATACTCTAATGATGGAAGATCCCCCCCTTCAAAGTCATTTAAATTCAACACTAAACCACGAATTCGTTCATCATTTTTCGCAGATAAAATACTTTGCACCACATCAAAGGTTGAATATTTATAAGAGACTTTTTCATTATTTAAACGTTGGAGTTCCTTTTCCCAACTCAACATATCTTCCGTGTTATCCGCAAGATAGCCCGTTAAATTTAAATATAATGCACCTTGATCACCTGATAAGACTTGGGTTTTCTTGCCATCACCCAAAAGACCGACAAGAAAAACCAATGCTAAAACAAATAATAAAAACACAAAATTCATCACAAGATTTCGGATAAAATTGAGTGCTTTACAACAAAATTTCAATACATTTAATATGGCATTCATGTGAAATTAAACCTTTAAAAACAGAAATAAAAATTGTGCGTAGCCTATCATAAAGTTTAGTGAAAAACTATGTTATAATTAACCGCACTTAAAGCTAAAAAAGGAAAAACACTATGGATGCATTAACTCTTTTAACACAACGCAAATCCAATAAAAAATTAACGGCGCCAGCACCTAGCCAAGTGCAATTAGAACAAATGTTTCAAGCGGCTTTACGTGCACCCGATCATGGTAAACTTGAACCTTATCATTTCGTCGTGATGCAAGGCACTGGTTTAAGTAAATTAGAGAACTTACTCAAAGCAGCTGTAACTGAATTTAATTTAGGTGAAGAGCGACTAAAAAAAGCAGAGAATTTTGCACGCCGCGCACCGATGGTTATTGCCGTCATTGCTAAAATTAATCATGAAGTCGCCAAAGTTCCTGGTTGGGAACAAATGCTTACTGCAGGTGCAGCAACTTATGCTCTTCAACTTGCTGGTAATGCGCTAGGCTTTGAGAGCTTTTGGGCAACGGGTCCACTTATTGAAGGACGTGAATTACGTGAAGCATTTGGCTGTGGTAAAAATGATAAGATTGTTGCCTTATTACAAATTGGTACAGCAGTTGAAAAATTAGAAAAAGAGTGTAAACCAAAAGATTTATCACGTTTCGTGAGCCATTTATAAAAATCAAAAAAGGCGGAAATTCCGCCTTTTCTATTCCTTTTATTCTAACTCGCCTTCTATCCCACTTCGGATTTTATGTTCAAACGCCGTATAATCCACTAAAAAGGCATCATGACCATAATCCGACGGAAACTCGTAAAATTTTAAATCGACTCTCGCTTGTTCTAAAAGCTGTTTACTTTTATGTAAATCAATGGATTTAAATAGTTGATCTGTCGTGACGGATACTAACGTATAACGTGCTTTAATTCGAGATAGAGCTTCTTTTACATCCGCATAACCAACACTTGGGTCATATAAATCCAGTGCACGTAATAAATGCAAATAAGTGTTGGCATCAAAACGATCTAAGAATTTTTTGCCTTGATAACTCAAATAGGATTCTACTTGAAAGTGGTCGCCCCAAAATTGCCCTTCAGATTTAGTTGCACGACCAAATGCCTTAGCCAACTGCACATCGGTACGATACGTTAACATTCCTAACATTCGTGCAATGGAAAGGCCTTGATTAGGTGGCGTGCCATCATAATAGTCACCATTATTGAAATTTGGATCATTAATCACCGCTTGACGCATGACATGGTTAAAACCTATGGCTTCCGCACTAAAGAAGATAGAAGAACAAAGATTGACAATGTTATCCATAAAATCTGGATAATCAATTGCCCATTGTGTAGCTTGCATACCACCAAAAGAGCCACCCACTATTGCTTTTAAATGTGGGATACCAAGATGCTCAAGCAAAGCTTTTTGCACTTTGATAATATCTTGAACGATGATATTTGGGAACTTGCTACCATAAGGCTTTTCAGTAATTGGATTTATCGAACTCGGGCCCGTTGTGCCTTTACAACCACCTAATACATTTGAGCAAATAAAAAAGTATTTAGATGTATCAAATGCGAGGCCATCACCCATAAAATTTTGCCACCAACCATTTTTATTAGGTTCATCAAAATAAGGTTCTGCATCTCCCGTTAAAGCATGACAAATTAATACAACATTACTTTTATCTGCATTTAAAGTCCCGTAAGTTTGATACGCGACATTAATAGGCGAAAGCTGTCCACCCAATGTTAATTGGAGGGGATTGTCTTGAAAAAGCACGACATTTTGCACAGCCATTAAAATGATAACCTTTTACGTTGATGATTTACCAATTATCAACAGCTCATGTTTTTTGTCAAGAAATTTTAGACGTTTAGACGTCTAAATATTTCCTTGTTAATTTGATAACCAAATTACACTTGAAATTATTTTGATTTTTCAGTATGTTAGCTATATGCAACTATCTAAAATGCTGTCAAAAAAGACCTTACTTTCATGGCCCTCACGCCTTCCTCTGAAAAAACTCCTTGGCTACGCCTTGGGGTTAGGGTTATTTGTGTTGATTGGTTGCTTCATCATTGATCGCGCTGTGAGTTTCTATGTACAGGATCGCGTTTATGAAGACATTAAAACGCTCCCACATCGTCACTATGCATTAGTATTGGGCACATCAAAATATATAGCCAAAGGTAAAACCAACAAATATTACGACTACCGTTTAGAAGCATCAAAAAGCTTAATCGATCAAAATAAAGTTGATTATTTACTGCTAAGTGGCGATAACCGAACGATTCAATATAACGAGCCACGTACCATGTTTCTGGATCTCCGCAAAATGGGGGTGTCTGAAAGTGTCATGTTTAAAGATTTTGCAGGATTCCGCACCTTAGATTCTGTTGTGCGAGCAAATAAAGTCTTCCAAGTTCCCTCCTTTACGATCATCAGTCAAAAATTCCATTGTGAACGAGCTCTGCTTATTGCGAAACATTACGATATTGATGCTATTTGTTTCACCGCGAAACAGCCTAAAGTTTATTTTGGAACGCGTGTCCGCGAAATGTTTGCTCGCGTAAAAGCCGTATTAGACTTAATTATTGGTGTAAAACCTTATTTTCTTGGCGCCCCAGAACCCTTGCCTATGCCTGCTGAATAGTTAATGATTCTTTAATTTTTACCCTGTTTAATCAAAAAAGATCTAATTTAAAAGATTTTTATACCATTTTTTATCATATTTATTTGACAATTTTTACTTAAATCGCTATTTCTAATAGCTATCATAAAACACAACATCTTACTTTTTCATTTTTAGAGGATTATCTTATGTCTCATTTATCGGTAGCAAAATTTGGCGGTACATCTGTTGCCAACTATTCAGCTATGCAAGCTTGTGCCAAAATCGTCATTGCAGATCCTAATACTCGCGTTGTGGTACTTTCTGCATCCGCTGGTGTCACAAACTTATTAGTAGCCTTAGCCAATGGCGTAGAAGCTGAAGAACGCGCAAAATTAATTGGTGAAGTCCGCCAAATTCAAGAAAATATTTTAAATGAATTAAAAGACGACAGCCGTGTTCGCCCTGTCATTGAAAAATACTTAGAAAATATTACCGCACTTTCTGAAGCAGCTAGCCTTGCAACATCACTTGCTTTAACTGATGAACTCATTAGTCATGGTGAAATGATGTCAACGCAAATTTTCATTGAGGTATTAAGAGAATTACAAACCACTGCAACTTGGGTCGATGTGCGTACTTTAGTGGCAACTAATGATAACTTTGGTAAAGCGGCACCAGATGACGCTCAAACCCAAACAAATTGCGATAACTTATTAAAACCATTAATCGACCGAGGTGAATTAGTCATCACCCAAGGTTTTATCGGTCGTGAACCGGGCGGTAAAACGACTACTTTAGGTCGTGGTGGTAGTGACTACTCTGCTGCACTTTTAGCAGAAGTATTAAACGCAAAAGATGTCTTAATTTGGACGGATGTAGCAGGAATTTATACGACCGATCCACGTATCGTACCAAATGCACAACGTATTGATACAATGAGCTTTGCTGAAGCAGCTGAAATGGCAACCTTTGGGGCGAAAGTATTACACCCTGCAACATTGCTTCCTGCTGTGCGCAGTAATATCCCGGTTTATGTAGCTTCAAGTAAAGCACCTGAAGCTGGCGGTACTTGGGTTACTCGTGATCCGCAACCTCGCCCAACATTCCGTGCAATTGCATTACGTCGCGATCAAACCCTACTAACGCTTTCAAGTCTCAGTATGCTACATGCACAGGGCTTCCTGGCGAATGTATTCACTATCTTAGCGAAATATAAAATTTCAGTGGATACGATCACAACCTCTGAGGTAAGCATTGCATTAACCTTAGATAAAACTGGCTCAGCGTCATCTGGCGTCGAATTACTTTCTCCGGAATTATTAGAAGAATTAAGTCAATACTGCACTGTGAAAGTCGATACAGGCTTATCGCTTGTCGCATTAATTGGCAATGACTTACATCTCGCTTCTGGCGTAGCAAAACGTATTTTTGACACCCTTGAAGTCTATAACATCCGCATGATTAGCTATGGAGCAAGCACCAATAATATTTGTATGCTCGCGCAAAGTGACAAAGCAGATGATGTTGTTCGTTCATTACACAAATCTTTATTTGAATAAAAAATTTACAGAAAGTGCGGTTAAAAATAACCGCACTTTTTACGTTTAAGATTTGAGATTACAGCTAAAAAAGAGTAAAGTAATCGTTTGTCTAATTTATAAACTTACGCAAACTTAAGGCGGAAATTATGGGAAAAAGTGTTGTTGTTCTTGGTGCTCAGTGGGGCGATGAAGGAAAAGGCAAGATCGTTGATTTATTAACAGATCGTGTTAAATATGTGGTGCGTTACCAAGGTGGCCATAATGCAGGTCACACTTTAATTATTAATGGTGAAAAAACCGTATTACGCTTAATTCCATCAGGTATTTTACGTGATAACGTGACCTGTTTAATCGGTAACGGTGTGGTACTTTCTCCTGCTGCATTAATGCAAGAAATGGGTGAATTAGAAAGCCGTGGCGTAAAAGTACGTCAACGTTTATTAATTTCAGAAGCTTGTCCATTAATCCTACCTTATCACGTTGCAATGGATCACGCTCGTGAAGCCGCGTTAGGCAAAAAAGCTATTGGTACAACCGGTCGTGGTATCGGCCCCGCTTATGAAGATAAAGTGGCTCGTCGTGGTTTACGCGTGGGTGATTTATTCAATCGCGAAGCCTTTGCTGAAAAATTAAAAAATATCCTTGAATACTATAATTTCCAATTGGTGAACTACTACAAAGTAGAACCTGTTGATTATCAAAAAACATTAGACGATGTATTCGC
>JAGZRY010000089.1 GCA_018381425.1 Haemophilus parainfluenzae | reverse complement strand
TCTGTGCTTTTTTTATAGTGCGAAAATCTGATTATTTTTGACCGCACTTTAAGGAATCTGAATGTCTCTTGCCATTGTTTATAGCCGTGCCTCAATGGGGGTACAAGCCCCTCTTGTTACCATTGAGGTACACTTAAGTAACGGAAAGCCTGGATTTACCTTAGTTGGTCTACCTGAAAAAACAGTAAAAGAAGCGCAAGATCGTGTCAGAAGCGCATTAATGAATGCCCAGTTCAAATATCCTGCTAAACGCATCACCGTTAACCTTGCACCAGCCGATTTACCCAAAGAAGGGGGACGATTTGATTTACCTATTGCAATCGGTATTTTAGCTGCATCAGATCAACTTGATGGCAGCCGTTTAAAACAGTTTGAATTCGTTGGTGAACTTGCATTAACAGGTGAATTACGTGGTGTACACGGAGTTATTCCCGCCATTTTAGCGGCACAAAAGGCAAAACGAGCCCCCATTATCGCTTATCAAAATGCCAATGAAGCTTCACTTGTCTCAGAGCAAGAGACTTATTTCGCTAAAAACCTTTTGGAAGTCGTACAATTCTTAAATAATCAAGAAAAATTACCTTTGGCCTCATTACTCACACAAGAAAGTGCGGTCGGATTTTCAGCTAAAAATCACTTAGATTTGACCGATATTATTGGTCAGCAACATGCTAAACGAGCACTAACGATAGCGGCAGCAGGTCAGCACAACCTACTCTTTTTAGGGCCACCTGGGACGGGGAAAACCATGTTGGCAAGTCGTCTTACTGCATTGCTACCTGAAATGACCGATTTAGAAGCCATTGAAACCGCTTCGGTTACGAGCTTAGTACAAAATGAATTAAATTTTCATAACTGGAAACAACGTCCATTTCGAGCGCCACATCATAGTGCCTCATTACCGGCCTTAGTAGGTGGGGGAACCATTCCAAAACCAGGCGAAATATCGCTCGCACATAACGGCGTACTTTTTCTTGATGAATTACCTGAGTTTGAGCGTAAAGTGCTTGATGCACTTCGTCAACCATTAGAAAGTGGAGAAATTATTATTTCGCGTGCCAATGCAAAAATCCAATTCCCCGCTCGCTTTCAACTCGTTGCCGCGATGAATCCAAGTCCAACCGGGCATTACACTGGAACACATAATCGAACCTCGCCGCAGCAAGTGATGCGTTATTTAAACCGACTTTCAGGGCCATTTTTAGATCGCTTTGATTTATCTATTGAAGTACCTCTTCTGCCACAAGGTAGCTTACAGAATACAGGGGATAGAGGTGAGACAAGCCAACAAGTACGAGAAAAAGTCTTAAAAGTGAGGGAAATTCAACTTGCTCGAGCCGGTAAAATCAATGCGTATCTTTCAAGCAAAGAAATTGAACGAGACTGTAAATTACAAGATAAAGACGCGCTATTCCTTGAAAATGCACTCAATAAGCTTGGACTTTCAGTAAGAGCCTATCATCGGATTTTAAAAGTCTCACGTACAATTGCTGATTTAAGTGGCGAAAAAGAGATACAACAATCTCATTTAGCAGAAGCGCTAGGATATCGAGCTATGGATCGATTGCTACAGAAATTATCTGCCGCTTAAAAAATAAAAGGGCGAACAATTCGCCCTTTTTTATCTTCTACGCTTAATAATAAGAATGTTCACCACGTTGGTGTTCAGTTACGTCTCTTGCACCTTTTAATTCATTTGGGAAGAGCGAAACTAACTGTTTCTCTACCCCATCTTTTAAGGTGACATCTACCATTGAACAACCATTACAGCCACCACCAAATTGTAGAACAGCATAACCATCATCGGTAATTTCAATTAACGTGATTTTACCGCCATGGCTGGCTAATTGTGGGTTAATTTGTGTTTGGATCACGTACTCTACACGCTCAATTAAAGGCGCATCATCTGCAACTTTACGCATTTTTGCGTTAGGTGCTTTTAAAGTAAGCTGAGCGCCAAGCTCTTCGGTTACATAATCAATTTCTGCATCTTCTAAAAACGGTAAACTAATTTCATCTACAAATGCAGAGAACGTATCGTACTTCATTTCAGTATCAGTCGCTTCAACTGAATTTGGCGGGCAATAAGATACGCCACATTCTGCTCCAGGTGTCCCCGGATTCACGACAAAAATACGAATATTTGTACCTTCTTCTTGTGTATCTAAAAGTTTCCGAAAATGTGCTTGTGCAGCATCTGAAATAAAAATTTGTTCCATGAATAAAGTCCTAATACTTGATGCAATATATCAAGAATGATACTCCTATACGGCAATTTTTTCTACATTTATTCCTATTTTTATAGATATAGATAAATCCTATCTTAAAAAATTTAGGCTCTCGCTAAACCCCATACTTGAATTTCTTTTACACCTAATTTTCGAAGTTGTTTGGCTATCTCTGCTAACGTTGAACCAGTTGTAATCACATCATCCACCAAAGCAACGCATTCATAAGGGAAGGGCTTTTCGGTATCCACTGTAAAAGCATTTTTAAGGTTTTGTCGCCGATCTTTCGCCGTTAAACCTCGCTGAGTATGGGTATGTTTAATCCGTTTCACCACATGATGACAGTTAGGCACATCACACCAACAACTTAACCAATTAGCCAATAAATCAGCCTGATTATACCCCCGATACCATTGTCGAAAATGATATAGCGGCACTGGAATAATCGCCTGAGGCAACGAGAGCCCATGCGTTCGTCTCGCCTCTCGCACCGCGAGATAAAGCAAACGCGATAAACTGCAATCTAACCAAAACTGTTTTTGGAATTTAAAACGATGAATAAGTGAAGAAAGCGGTTCGAGGTAATGCCCAATAATCACAATACGATCCCAAGCGGGTTCATTTTTCAAACAATGTCCACAGCCCATTGCATAATGCTGCAAGGGTGAACCACATCGACCACAATAAGGGAAAGTTTTAATTTGCTTCTGACATCGACTACACAATCCATTTCGACCAAGATAAATAGATCGCTTGCAATGCACACAGCTAAACTGAAAAAAATGGGAAAACATAAGAGAAATTGACCGCACTTTATTTTTTTGCTTTTTCTGCTTGCTTAAAATGCTTTTCTTTCTTAGCCATTTCCATTCTTTCACCTTGTTTTAAAATATGAGGGGTCACAAAAATTACGAGTTCTCGTTTTTGATGTCGTTCACTTTCCTTACTAAATAGACGCTTAATACCTGGAATATCACCCAATAATGGTACTTTATCGACACCTTTCGTGATCGTATCGTGGAATACACCACCCAATACAATCGTTTCGCCATCTTTGGCAAACACTTGCGTATTAATTTCTTGTTTATCAATGGATACCACTTCATTTTGTCCGTAAGCCACGCGATTTCCCGGAGAATTTTGACTGACTAATAAATCCAATAGAATATTATTATCCTTCGAAATATGCGGCGTGACTTCTAATCCTAAGACAGCCTCGCGAAACTCCACTGACTGTGTATCATTTTTCCCATTTGTCACCACATAAGGAATTTCTGTCCCTTGTTTGATGCTTGCACTTTTCTTGTTGGTCGTAAGTAAGCGAGGACTCGCAATGATCTCCACGTTATTTTCACGTTCAAGTGCAGTCAATTCTAAGTCTAATAATCGACCATTAATTTTAGCCACTTGAAGCGCTAATGAGCCAGCTGGCGTGACCGTTGTCGCAAAATTCACGTTTAAATTATTACTGATATTACTAAAGCCATTCGCATCTAAGCTGCCACCCACTCGATGGGCTGCCTCAGTAGGATTAAAAATGCCCCAACGCACACCTAATTCTTTTAGGCTTTCATCTGTAATCGTCACAATACGTGCTTCAATCACGATTTGTTCAATGGGTTTATCCAACTCTGCGATTAATTTTTTGATATTTTTTATAGAACGTGCATCATCCTGAATCAGTAATACATTGCTTCGGTCATCAAAGGTAATTGTGCCGCTAGGTGAAAGCAAAGAACCACTACCAGTTGTTAAAGATTTCATCACATCAGAGGCCTTGGCAAAATGCAGTTTAACCGTTGTACTCACAAGTGGTGTTTCACTAGGCAAACTTTCTCCGCTAATTGCCATAGGTTCTGTCATTTTCTCTGCATATTGCTCATGTTGAGAAGGCTTACCCAAATAATAAATACCATTTTCTTGATAAAAAGAGAGCCCTTTGATTTTTGCTACAGAACGCAATAAACGATCAAAATCTACATTATCCAATTGCAATGAAAGCGTTCCCTCTAATTCATCATCAATCATTAAATTAGTATTTTGCTCAAGAGCAAGTTGCTGTAGTGTCGCCACCATGGGAGCTTGTTTTAAGCGAAGTGAAAATACGCGATTCTCTGCCGCTGAGTAGGTCGTCCATAGGATCAAAAAACACATTAAAAACTGACCGCACTTTGTTTTTATTTTCTGCTTTATCATTTTAAAATCTCATTATGATTGAGGTCGTTTGTTCACATTGCCCTGCTTTATAACTTTGAAGCGTCACGCTGTTTTTACTCACTTTTTCGACTAAATAGCCTTCTTTTCCAATCCTCTGCCCGACTTGAACAGACAGAATATGCCCATCATCATTAAATAACACTTCTGCCTGTTTACCATATTGCACGACTCCCACAATGTGTAGCTGAACCAATGGGCGTTCCTCCGCCAGTCTCGGCTCCGAATACACGCAAGCCGACACCGGCGGTAGGGTGAGCCCCTCTTTTGAATATTCGGTTTGTTCTCTTTGTTTACGATCAAAAGGATCTTGTGAAAATGCTGATACAGAAAAAAACGCTATCAAGATTAAGAAAAGTTTTTTCATTATTTGTCCTTATTTAGTTGGAAAATTAACTCACATGTAATAGAAGCATTTTCCTCTTCATCTAATTTCTCAATGTTTAATTGCGTTAAAGAAAGTGTAGGAACATCGTTTAAAAGTGCGGTCACAAATTGCTGTAAATCGACAAAATAGCCTTGCAATGATAAATGCAACAAAGTATGTTGAGAAAAATCCCAACGTAAATCCAACGATCGAAGTCGCCCATTTAACAACGCCTGTACATGCTGATTAATCGGCAATACAGAATTAGCTAATTCTGGAGAAAGTTGTCGGCTGTCTGACTTTTGTCTTAAGGTTTGTAAAATCTTTTCCTGTTTATCCCACTCTTGCTGCTGCAAACTCAATTCTGCGTCAAGTCGATGTCGTTCATTACTCTTTTCAACGTAACGAAAAACAGGTAAAAAGATGACCGCACTTAATGCACTCAACCAAAAGGCGGCATGGACCATTTGAGGTAATCGAAGCCATCTCCCAAACCAACTTTGTACACTTTTTTGAACAAGCTCATTGATAAAGTTCCTCATTGCACAGACTCCGATAACTGAATATCAAATTGAAAAAATAACTGATGTTGCACTGGCTGAAACTTAGTTAAGTTAACCTCTGTAAAATGACGTTTGAGAAATTGATGTATCTCCTCAAACTCTTGTTGGCTTTCTGTCGCGCCTGAAAGGACAACTTGCTTCGCATTGAGCGTAAATTCATCTAACTCGCCCTGTTGTAATGGGAACTCAGTTAATAAATTAAGCAGGCGATACACATATTCTGTATCCATTTCCGTCAGCCCATTCATTTCTTTCAAATCATGTTGTAGTTGTTGAACTTGAATGCGTTTCTGATGGACTTGATGAGTTATTTGTGTCAGTTTTTCTTTTGTCTGACTTAGGGCTTGCCCTTGTTGTTCATTAAGTTGGTTCAATCCAATGACAATCAAAACTGAACAAGCTAGCCAAATTAAACCTTGACACATAAAACGACGAAAGGCCTTTTGATGTTGTTCTAAGCGCCAAGGCAATAAATTAAGGCTAAACATCACCACTCTCCCGATTAACTAAAGGCAAAAGTGCGGGAGGTTTTAAAGATAACTCCACTAGCTTTAAATCGGTTTGCCACAGTGTATTACCTAAAGCAATAAAAGGGAAATCTGTTTCAATACGCTGCCAATCTTTAGGCTGTAATTCGATTGTATGTGAATTCAACATATCGGGCGTTTGATACACATAAACCTGTTCTATCGTTTCGGGAAAGCGTTGGATAAATTGTTGATAAAGTTCGGATAAATCACCTTGAGATTGCAAGACTTGTCGTTGTTGTAAGCGTTCACAAACGGCGAGACATCCTTGTTGATCTTGATATAAAAATAAGGCGTTAGTCGGCTCTTGACCTAAAATGGCATAAAATGCGCGTAAAATACTGTGATTCAGTAAATCAAGTGCGGTCAATTTTAACGGTAGATATTTTGCCAATTCTGCATTGGCGCTTTCTTGTCGAATAGCCGTGATATCCAAACGAAAACCTTGTTTTAATGGCGTGGTCAGATAATCAAACCATAATTCATCCAAAGGAATCGGTAATTCTTTTTGCAAAATAAAACGACATTGTTGTTCACACTCCTGAACATTGAGTGTTTGCGGTAAAATAAGCGTTTTAGACCAAGTTAAATGGGGTGAAATAGCACCGATAAAACAACATTGGTTTGTTTTTTGCGGTAAATGAGGTAATAACTGAGAAAAAATATCCTTTTGTCGTCCATTCAAGCAAATAGATTGAACTTTGTTGAATTCATCTAGCCAAACAAAATAGAGGTTATCTTGTTGTTTACTCACACCAATTTGTTGTTTTCGCT
>JAGZRY010000088.1 GCA_018381425.1 Haemophilus parainfluenzae | reverse complement strand
CCGGATAAATATATGGATAGCTTTAGTGTGCAATGGTTGGTTGATGAAGATAATAGTTTCTTAGCTCAATTAGATCGTAAGCTTAAACAAAAAGGTCAAGCCTTACTGACAAATTGGTTAGGATTACCACAGGAAGTGCATCAAGTGAAAAAACAACTGAATGTGTTAACCAAATTTAATGATCCAAAAGGGCAGTATTTGTATTGTTTAAATTGTAGTTCGGTTAAGTAAAACAGTAGAATGTAAAAAGGGCGGAATATGATTTCCGCCCTTATTTTTTTACCCAAATCGCTTATTTTTCATTTTTGATATTAGAGAAAATATTCGCCAAAATCGGACCCGATACATTGTGCCAGAAACTAAATAAGGCACTTGGTACCGCTGCAATTGGGTTGAAATGAGCAGCTGCTAATGCAGCACCTAAAGCAGAGTTTTGCATACCCACTTCAATTGCCACCGCTTTACTATCTGCCGTATTAAGTTTAAATAATTTTGCCGCAAAGTAACCAATTAAATAGCCTAAGCAGTTATGTAAAACTACCACGCTGAAAATTAATAGGCCTGATTCTATGATTTTATCTTTGCTTACTGCTACGACCGCTGCCAAGATTAAGACGATAGAAATAACAGAGACTAATGGCATAGTTTGGCTTGCTTGTTCTACTTGTTTTTTGAAGAGTGCATGAACGACTAAACCTAAGAAAATTGGGAACAATACCATTTGTAATACAGACATAAACATCGCGCCCGCATTAATATCTAACCATTGGCTTGCTAATACATAGAAAATAGCAGGGGTTAATATTGGTGAAAGTAAGGTTGAGATTGTGGTACAAGTAACAGAAAGTGCGGTGTTACCTTTCGCTAAATAAGTCATTACGTTTGATGAAGTACCACCCGGGCAAGAACCCACCAGAATCACACCAACTGCTAAATCAGCAGGTAAATCAAAGGCTTTTGCTAATCCAAATGCAATAGCAGGCATGATAATGAATTGACCCGCTACACCAATGAATACAGATTTAGGATGTTTAGCTACTTCACTGAAATCAGCAAACGTTAAGGTAATCCCCATACCAAACATTACTAAACCTAAAAGGTAAGGAATGAATGGTGCAAAAATTTTAAATTATGCTGGGAAGAGAAAGGCGAGAAGAGCAAAAACAATCGCCCATAATGCGAAAGTTTTGCTCACAAAGTTAGTGAGTTTTAATAATGCTTGCATAGTTGCTTTCCTATTTTGTTAAAAGAATGAAAAGAGCGGTCAATTTTAAAGACGTTTTTTTGAGATGTCTATGCCTAACTTGTATTTGAAGATGCTTAGGAAGTGGTTGTTTGCCAAGCATTTTCATCAAGTAATTGACCAAAATGACTTTCTACAAGAAGGCGAGTAATGTTATTTTGAGGATTAGTGAAGATCTCTCTTGGTGTACCTGATTCGATAATTTCACCTTCGTCCATAACCAGCACTTGGTCTGCAATGTGTTTGATAATCCCTAAATTTTGTCCAACATAAATATAGGAAATACCTAAATGTTCTTGTAAATCTAGAATTAGATTAAGCAATTGAACACGAACGGAGGCATCTAATGTACCAAGTGCGTCATCGATAATAATCACTTCAGGCTGCAAAATGAGTGCGCGAGCCAAAGCGATCCGTTGTTTTTGACTGACAGAGAGGTGTTTAATTTTAAGATTGGTATAATCTGGATAAAGCCCTACTAATGAAAGCGTTTCAAAGATCTTTTGATTGCGTGTTTCTTCATCCCAGTCGGTAATTAATCGTAGCGGTGCATCTAAGGCTTGGCCAATATTCAATCGAGGATTAAACGCTGAATTTGCATCTTGGAAAACCATTCGGATATGTTGTGCACGATAGTGAAAATCTTCAAATTGGAGTGGTAAATCATTAAATAAGATTTTTCCCGAAGTCGGGGGCGTAATCCCTGCAATCATTTTCACTAAGGTTGATTTCCCTGAGCCATTTTTACCAATAATCGCAAGTGTTTCTTTCCGACTAAGCGAAAAGCTGACGTCCTTTACCGCATAAAACTGCTCAGAGCCAAAAAGTTTGGCTGGACCATCAAAGGTTTTACTGAGATTTTCCACTTTTAATAATGGCATTATTCGTTTCCTTTTGATTCAGTGTTAAGCGTAAGCGGCGAAGCGGCCACTTTATCTTTAAATTGCCGTTCCCGAAGATTTATCGGATGATGGCAGGAGAACTCATGCTGTTTAATGCGATAGCGGCTTGGTTTTTGAATGCATTCACGTTGAGCGAAAGGACAACGTGGCCCTAAACGACAACCAATAGGCATTTGTTCCAAAATCGGTACGGTGCCTTCTAGTGTCCCTAATTTGCTTTTAAAACTTAAAGGACGACTAAAATCCGGCACAGAGTAAAGTAACGCTTGCGTATAAGGATGATGAGGCGTTTCCAATAATTGGTCAGTTGGCCCTGATTCCGTATTTTGTCCACAATAGAGTACCGAAATACTATCGCACCATTCACTGATACTTTTAAGATCGTTACTTGCTAATAAAATCGTTGTGCCTTGGTTTTGATTCATACTTGAAAGCAAGCGGAAAATTTGTAAGGCCGTAATAGATTCCAAAGAATTTGTGGGTTCGTCCGCAATTAATAGACGAGGTTGATTCGCTACCGCTACGGCGATCATGACTTTTTGCCCTTCACCTTCAGTGAGGTCATCGGGATAACTTGCCATAATATCTTGGTGATCTTTGATACCCACACGGTGTAGTAATTCAATTGCGCGACGTTTTTTCCAACCAAACCATTGCCACCAACGGCCTTTAAAAGTCCAGTTTGGAATACTTTGGATAAGCTGCTTACCAATTTTTCGGCTTGGGTCTAGGCAGCTTAATGGATTTTGGAAAATCATTGAAATTTCTTTTCCGACGATTTTTCGACGTTGATTAGGCGTTAGTTTAAGTAATTCAACATCATTAAAACGAAAACGGTCAGCGGTGACAATCCAGTTGTCTTTGATGGAATTACTGATTACTTTAGCGATTAAACTTTTACCTGAACCTGACTCACCGACAAGTCCTAGAATTTCACCTTCATTAAGCGAAAGATTGACGCCGTCCACAATTTTTATGCGGCCGTTTGGTGTTTGAATTTCAATATTAAGATTGCGAATATCTAACAGCGCCATGGGTTACTCGTAATATTTATTGATTGCTTGACACAATCCGTTAGTAAAAATAATGCTTAATAAAATGGTAAAAATAATAGCAAAACCAGGTAATAATACTGTCCAAGGCGCAAGATAAATCAGCTCTAGCGAGTCTTTGATCATCGCACCCCATTCAGGCATTGGGCGTTGAGCACCAAGAGAAATAAAGCTTAATGCTGTAATATCTAAGATTGCCACAACAAACGCACGAGCGATTTCTTGCGTATAGATGGCACTAATATTCGGTAAAATTGTGCTTTTTAATAGCTCCCAGTTTGAAATCCCATCTAATTTGAGTAAGAGAACATAGTCTTTTTTCAGCTCTTGCTGAATCGCTTGATAAATGGCATGCACAAAATACGGCAAAATAGCCAATAGGGTAGCAAACATCGCATTCATTAAGCTTGGTTCCATTAACGTGGAAATGATAATGGCAATCAGCAAAATAGGAATCGATAAAAAAGCATCAAAAAAATGACCTAAAAAACGCGCTTTAATCCCTTCTGACATACCTGCAAGAATACCTAGTGCGCCCCCAATAATTGCCACAGCGATAACCACCAAAAGGGATGAACCAAGAGTGTATTGTGTCCCCATGATTAATCGACTGAGTACATCTCGGCCAAGATCGTCCGTGCCAAAGAAAAAGGCGATACGACCTTTTTCTACCCAAGATGGCGGCATCAATTCTTCTCCCACAAACTCCATGCTTTCGCTATAAGGCATGATGAGTTTCGGGAAAATAGCGACCAAAATCAGGATAAAAAATAAATAGAAACTGAATAATGCCACACGATTTTGGCGGAAAAGCAACCAAATTTGAAAGAAGGAGGTGCTTTCGCGAAATTCATCAGGTTCTCTATCTTGCATACCAGCCCTTCTTATTAAATGGATCTAACATAAACATCAGCGACTTGGCTAAGGTATCAATAATGATGATGCAAACACCGATCACGACGACACCAGCCGAAATACTGTTGTAATCTTGTTGGGTTACGGCATCAATCAGCCAACGTCCGATTCCTGGCCAACCTAAAACGTTTTCTACCAACATACATTGTGTTAATACTAAGGTAAATACGCGAGTAAGCTGTGGAATCAATAATGGAAATGTATTACGAAAAACGTAACGTTTTAAAATCGTCCATTTCGACCATCCACGTGTTACAGCCGCTTTGGCATATTCTTGTTGAAGTAAATAATCAGCTCGTTGCTGAATGATGCGGATAAATTCCATTGTCGGCAGAATACAAAGCACTAATGTCGGTAAGGCTAAATGCTGTAAAACGTTTTGTACGATTTTGGTTCGGTAAGGGACATCAACAAACCACATGTCAATGGTAGGGAAGCCTGTGATAGGTTTGATTTCATAGAGTAAATTATACTGCCCGATGGCTGCAATCTCCCAGCTTTGAATCGCGGCCACATAGAGTAAAATCGGGGCAAACCAGAAAATAGGAATAGACAAACCAACATTAGAGATACTTTGCAATGCGCGTGCACAAGGACGCTGATTATAGACAGCACTTGATACGCCGAGAGGAATACCTAAGATGCAAGCCAATAAAAGTGCGGTAAAACAGAGTTCTAATGTAGGTGGTAATACAGTAAAAATTAAATCTTTTAACGATTCTCCACCGTTATAGGTAATTCCTAAATCGCCCTGTAACAATGATGTAAGGTAATGATAATAAGCACTATAAATGTTACTTGTGACAAGATCAGCATTGAGCGGATCTCGCATTAAAATCACAAAACTTAATACGGATAAAATCAATAATAAAATGCTTACCCAAATGACGTAACGAATTGCTGAAAAGAGCATTATTTTTTCTCCTTATTTTTCATGAAATACAAGGTAGAAAAATTGATGCTACCAAATGGGGTCATTTCAATTCCTTTTACATTACCACGTGCGACTAAAAGGCGTTTTACGTTTGCAATTGGCACAATAGGTAATTCGTTTAGTATGAGCTCTTGCGCATTGTTATACGCTTTAGACCGTTCATATAAATGATTGGTGGATAGTGCACGATCCATCATCTTATCGAATTCAGGGTTACACCAATTGGATAGATTAGTGATTTCCTTTTGTGTATCACAACTTAAAATCGGGCGCATAAAACCGTCAGGATCAAGGTTTCCAGCAAGCCAACCCGTTAAGATTAAATCGTAATCTTCAGTCCCTTTGCGTAATTGTTCGATTAAAAACGTGCGTGTTACTGACCGCACTTTAACGTCGACTCCCGCTTTGGCTAAATCCCATTTGATGAGCTCCGCCATTTTAATTGGTGCAGGGTTATATACTTGCTCTTCGTTTATTACCCACATCTTTAACGCAAGTTTTTTATCACGTAACGTTTTTTCCGCTTCAGAGGGCTTATAATCATAAGAAAAATCAGGCGTATTAATCGCAGAAGCCCAAGAAATCTCAGGAATAATATTATTCGCTACGGTTGCTGTATTGTGATAAATATTTCTCACAATTCTAAAACGGTTTAAGCTTTGCGAAATGGCTTGACGAATAGTTTTATCCTGCATTAATGGCTTTTGGAAATTGAAAGCCAAATAGGCCAAGTTCATTCCATCTGTAGATTGCAGATAGTAGCGATCATCTTTTTCACTTAACAAGCCGAGTTGGCTGACTTCAGGATAAGAGGCGATTTGACATTCATTATTAAAGAATTTAATTAAACGCCCTGTGCGATCCGCAGAAAGATCCACAATAATATTTTCAATTTTGGCTTTCTTTTCCCAATAAGCTTCATTGCGTATCAAGCGAACATATTGGTTATAAACGTAATCTTTTACTTGATAAGGGCCCGTGCCAACAGGATGTGTGTCCAATTGGGTGAGATTATCATCGGCACTTAATTGATATGCATATTCTTGCGAGAAAATAATAGAATATTGACTGGCAAGATGCGACAGAATTGAGGCGTCAGGTTCAAACAGTTCAATTTTGACCTGATAAGGATTTGTTGCCGTGATGCTTTTAATTTTTTGATTCAGCTTAATACTTTCAAAATACGGAAAGTGAACCTTTTTGGCTTGCTCGTGGAAGATTCTATATTGTGGATTTTTATAAGTTACCACATCATCTGAGAGTGTTGGCAGATAAGTATCATGTCCTAAAACACGATTAATCGAAAAGACCACATCTTCTGCATTAAAGTCACGAGTTGGTGTAAACCAAGGAGTATGATGGAATTTCACCCCTTTACGAAGATTAATAAGAATTTCTTTGCCATCAGATGAAATTGAATAGGATTGTGCTAATACTGGAATAAGCGCTGCACTATGGTCTTTAATATCAAACAATTTGTTATAAATTTGCTCTGTTACCACATTCATACTGGTGCCAGCATCGGCAGTTTGCGGGTTAAAGGAAAAACTCGATGCATTCGTGCAGTATGTTAAGCCGTTTTCTGTCAGCATTTTGGGTATGCTTGGCGCGGCTTGTGCCAGATTCATTTGGCTCAACCCACACAATAAAAAACAAAAAGTGACATTTCGACGTAACATAGCTTTATTATTAAAG
>JAGZRY010000087.1 GCA_018381425.1 Haemophilus parainfluenzae | reverse complement strand
CCCATTCTCTCACCCAATTTTCGCTAAATTTCATTATCTCTGTATCCTTTATTGATGAACGTGTTACGTTCTAAATTAATCATTATCGTCAATTTAACCAAGTGGTTAATTACTTAAATTGTTTTAAAAAACGTAAGTCGTTTTCAAAGAATGAGCGTAAATCTGTGACGTTGTAGCGTAACATGGTTAAACGCTCAACCCCCATGCCGACAGCGAAGCCAGAATATTCATTTGGATCAATACCTACGTTACGTAACACATTAGGATGCACCATACCACAACCTAATACTTCTAACCATTTACCATTTTTGCCCATTACATCAACTTCAGCAGAGGGCTCAGTAAATGGGAAATAGGATGGACGGAAACGAACTTGTAAATCTTCTTCAAAAAATGCACGTAAGAAATCGTGTAATAAGCCTTTTAACTCGGTGAAATTTGCTTTTTTATCTACATAAAGCAATTCAATTTGATGGAACATTGGTGTGTGTGTTTGATCGTAGTCATTACGATACACACGACCTGGCGCCATAATACGAATAGGCGGCTGCATTTTTTCCATGATACGAATTTGCACACCAGAGGTTTGTGTACGAAGTAATAATTCAGGATTAAACCAGAATGTATCGTGATCAGCACGTGCGGGGTGATGTTTAGGGATATTTAATGCATCGAAATTGTAATAATCACTTTCAATTTCGGGACCGGTTTCCACAGAAAAACCTAGCTCTGAAAAGAATTTTGTTACGCGATTGATGGTAATGGTCACAGGGTGTAAACCACCAGTTTCTGTTTTACTACCAGGAAGACTCACATCAATACGTTCTTTTTCTAATTTCGCATTGAGTTCAGCTTGCTCCCATTCTGCTTTTTTAGCATTTAAAAAATCTAATGCCGCTTGTTTTGCCTCATTGATTTTAGCGCCCATTGCTGGACGCTCTTCTGCAGCAACATTACGCAACTCTTGCATAAGTTGGGTGAAATGCCCTTTTTTACCAAAATATTCCACACGAATTTCATCTAATGTGGCTAAACTTCTATTTTCGATTTGTTCAATCGCCGATTTTGCTTTCTCAACAAGATCTTTCAGATGTTGCATAGTTTCCCCTGATTATCTTTTCTAACTAAAAATACGCTTAATGATAATACTAACTCATTAAAAAATCACGCGTTTATTGGTGAATTGATGTTTCAGATGAAAAATGACAAAAATTTTTGCTATTTTTTGAGATATGTCACAGTAATTTTTAACATTTTGGATAGAATGAAGAAGAATCGACCATGTCTAGGAGGCGTATTATGTGGAAATCAATTTCTCAAGTCTTAGCTGATCAATTTGGTGCTTACTATAACATCAAAGAAAAAAACAAAGTTCCTGGTGGCGAAGTGAATGAAACTTGGCTTATTACGGATGGAATCCAACCTGTCTTTGTTAAAGTGAATGAACGGTCTTATCGTTCAATGTTTCGTGCTGAGGCTGATCAATTAAACCTACTAGACAAAACCAATACAATCCGACTTCCGCAAGTGTATGGCGTAGGCTGTTCTCAAAACCATAGTTTCTTATTATTGGAGGCGCTTCCTATTAGTCAACAAACCAATGTAACGCCACATTTTGCTGAAGAATTAGCTAAACTCCATCAAGTATCTGGCACTAAAAACTATGGATTAGATTTTGATACTTGGCTTGGACCTGAGTATCAACCGAATAAATGGAATGGAAGTTGGGCAAAATTTTTTGCAGAACAACGTATTGGATGGCAATTACAACTTTGCAAAGATAAAGGTTTAGACTTTGGCAACATTGATTTAATTATTGAAAAGGTAAAACACAAACTTTCAAAACATAATCCTAAACCTTCTTTGTTACATGGTAACTTATGGATTGAGAATACGGCTATCGTAGGTAATCAAACCTTTACTTATGATCCTGCTTGCTACTGGGGGGATAGAGAATGTGATTTAGCATTCAGTGAGCTTTTCCAACCGTTCTCAGCTGAATTCTATGAAATTTATGACCGCACTTTACCTCTTGATAAAGACGGCTTTGAAGAAAGAAAACACCTTTATCAGCTCTATTATCTACTAAATTTCAGTCATCGTTTTAATGGGAGTTATATCAACTTAACCACTAAATTGATTGAAGAACTTCTACTTGAATAATTTCTTAAACATCAGATAAAAAAGAGCGTAATTTTCATTACGCTCTTTCTATCTTCTCTATCTATTATTTTTGATAAAGAGGTGCTGGACCTTGAGTACCACCGTTAGATTGACCACCTTCTTGTAATTTTAATACAGAACCAGAAGCAGTGATCTCAACGCGGCGATTAGGGTGTAAACAATCTTTTAATGCTTTTCCATGTGGAATACCATCACAAGCTTTCACTTGAGGGTTTTTACCGTAGCCAACAGCGGTAATTTGAGTATTCACACCATCTTCAATTAAACGTGCTTTAACACGATCAGCACGACGTTGTGAAAGATTTAAGTTATAAGCATCAGAACCTAAACGGTCTGTGTAACCCGCAACTTTAACATCTTTAGCACCAGTAGATTTTAATTGAGATGCTACGCTATCAACAACTTGTTTACCTTGTGCAGTTAAAGTGTCTTTGTTGAAGTCAAATAAGAAGTCACCACTTAAATTGAATGCTGAATTACCGTTACAGCCGTTTGGATACCAGAAAAAGCTTTGCGCGTTATGGTTTTTGTCAAACAACACTTTGTATTGACAAATTTTATGTTCGCCATTTTCACGGTAATTGAACACGTAATCCCATTCAGATACACCATATAGGCCTTCAGTGAAGTGTGGATCACCGATTAATTGACGAATCTGATCTTTGTTCATACCATTTTCAATCATACGAACATTATCCCAATTTGGCCAAGTACCGAATTGGCTACCATCATGGTTGAATTTTGCTGAGTCAATTTTAGGCCATACTAATTGAGGTACTTGTTGACCATTTACATCTTTATACTCTGGAGTACCTGCGTCAGTAACTTTGCTTAAGTTGCCACAAGCAGCAGCAGTTGCGATAGCAACAGTTGATAATAAAATACGAGATAATTTCATTGGCTTTACCTTTTATTTGTTAGAAACCCTAGAAAGGGCATAACTAAACTTTATGAATAAAATATAACAAAACTGTTAAAGTTTCGGATGCATATATTAATGGCAAAAAATCGTCTTGTAAATAATAAAATCAGTAAATTAGCCCTCTTTTTTGTAAAGGAATGTAAAGATATCTATTTTTAATGTATAAAATCATTTGCTCGCTTTGTAGCATAACGATGAACAATATTTACCGCACTTTCCTCAGCTTGACGACCTAATTTTTTTATCAAGGATTTTTTCAAGCGATACTTCACACTTACTACATGTTTTTCTTTGATTTTTTCCAAAATTAAATCATCACTGGTTGAAATTTCATCGACTAATTTCAAGTCGATTGCTTGTTGACCAAACCAATGTTCCCCAGTAGCAATTTTATCAATATCTATACAAGGGCGATTTTGTGAGACGAATTGTTTAAATAATTGATGTGTTTCTTCCAACTCTTGTTGAAATTTTTGTTTGCCTTTTTCGGTATTCTCACCTAATACAGTTACTGTGCGTTTAAACTCACCAGCTGTCATCACATCTACATCAACATCATATTTTTTCAATAAACGGTGAACGTTTGGAATTTGTGCTACGACGCCGATAGAACCAATAACAGCAAAAGGCGCAGATACAATTTTATCTGCTACACAAGCCATCATATAACCGCCACTTGCTGCAACCTTATCTACAGCGATGGTTAATTTTATGCCTTTTGGTTTCAAACGAGACAACTGAGAGGCTGCAAACCCATAATCATGAACAAAACCGCCCGGGCTTTCTAAACGTAATAATACTTCGTCTTCTGGTGTTGCTACATTTAAGATTGCTGAAATTTCTTCTCGAAGTGCGGTCGTTTCTGACGCTGAAATATCACCATGAAAATCTAAAACATACACACAGCTTTTCTTTTCGTCACCTAAGGTTTCACCTTTTTTTAATTTCTCTTTACGTTTTTTTGCCTTTTGTTTTTCTGCTTTTTTCTCTGCTTTTTCTGCTTGTTTAAGTTCTTCTTTTGAAAGCGGGAAATCGCGTAAATGCTTTACTGTGTCCTTAAATTCTTTTGAAAGATCTGTCACAACCAACTCACCATGATATGTTGCATTACGCTGTTTTGCCGAAATAATCATTGCTACAATAGCAACAATCACAAGTAAAATCGTTAAAATCTCCAAAATAAAAATGCCATAGCCGGTCAAAATATCAGACCACATAGTTTTCTCCTAAAATAAAGTGAAGGCATTATTTTACTGTGCAAGCCTGATTTACACTAACTTTTTATGGAAAATTTTGCGATTTAAGGTAAACTAAAGCAGTTTTATTGCCTAATTTATAATGAATTACAGAGGTTTATATGTCTAAAGTTGCATCCATTGTTGATGTGTTACAAGGTAAAGTCGCTATTGGCGAAAAAGTTACTGTGCGCGGCTGGGTTCGTACCCGTCGAGATTCTAAAGCTGGCCTTTCTTTCCTCGCTGTTTATGACGGCTCTTGCTTTGATCCTATTCAAGTCATCATCAATAACGATATTGAAAATTATGAAAGTGAAGTATTACGCTTAACAACGGGTTGCTCTGTGATCGTAACAGGTACCATTGTTGAGTCGCCTGCTGAGGGGCAAGCTGTTGAACTTCAAGCTGAAAAAGTAGAAGTGACAGGGTTTGTAGAAGATCCTGATACTTATCCAATGGCAGCAAAACGTCACTCAATTGAATACTTACGTGAAGTGGCTCACTTACGTCCACGTACCAATATTATCGGTGCCGTAGCGCGTGTTCGTCACTGCTTAGCACAAGCTATTCATCGTTTCTTCCATGAACAAGGTTTCTATTGGGTGGCTACCCCATTAATTACTGCATCAGATACTGAAGGTGCGGGTGAAATGTTCCGTGTTTCAACACTTGATTTAGAAAACCTTCCCCGTGGCGAAGATGGTAAAGTTGATTTCAGCCAAGACTTCTTCGGAAAAGAATCATTTTTAACGGTTTCAGGCCAATTAAATGGCGAGACTTATGCTTGTGCATTAAGCAAAATCTATACTTTTGGCCCAACATTCCGTGCTGAAAACTCAAATACAACTCGTCACCTTGCTGAATTCTGGATGGTTGAACCTGAAGTTGCGTTTGCAACGCTTGCTGACAATGCTAAATTAGCAGAAGACATGTTGAAATACGTGTTCCGTGCGGTGCTTGCTGAGCGTATAGATGACTTAAAATTCTTTGAAAAACATGTAGATAAAGATGTTATTACTCGTTTAGAAAACTTTGTAAACTCTGATTTTGCTCAGATCGACTATACCGATGCGATCGACGTTTTATTAAAATCAGATAAGAAATTCGAATTCCCTGTTTCTTGGGGTATCGATTTATCTTCTGAACATGAACGTTTCTTAGCAGAAGAATATTTCAAATCACCGGTTGTAGTGAAAAACTATCCAAAAGATATCAAAGCCTTTTATATGCGTTTAAATGACGATGGTAAAACTGTGGCAGCAATGGATGTTCTCGCACCAGGAATTGGTGAAATCATCGGTGGTTCCCAACGTGAAGAACGTTTAGAGGTATTAGATAAACGTATGGAAGAAATGGGCTTAAATCCTGAAGATTACTGGTGGTATCGCGATCTTCGTAAATTTGGTACTGTACCACATTCAGGTTTCGGTCTTGGCTTTGAACGCTTAATCGTTTATGTAACCGGCGTACAAAATATTCGCGATGTGATTCCATTCCCTCGTGCACCAAGAAATGCAAATTTCTAAAAATATTGGTTAAATTGACCGCACTTTCTTTAAAGTGCGGTCATCATTTTAGGAGATAATTTTATCCCCTATTTCATTTATTGTGCTTAAAACAAGCTTTCAGCACATCGTATTGAGGAAAGTAAAAATGGACAAAATTAAACAACTCTTTGCTAATAACTACAGTTGGGCGCAAAGAATGAAGGAAGAAAATTCCACTTATTTTAAAGAACTTGCCGATCACCAAACACCTCATTACCTCTGGATTGGCTGCTCAGATAGCCGTGTTCCAGCTGAAAAATTAACAAATCTTGAACCAGGTGAGTTATTTGTACATCGTAATGTAGCCAATCAAGTTATTCATACAGATTTTAACTGCCTTTCAGTTGTGCAATATGCCGTTGATGTACTCAAAATTGAACATATTATTATTTGCGGCCACACCAATTGTGGTGGTATCAAAGCAGCGATGCAAGATCACGATCTAGGGCTAATCAATAACTGGTTGCTCCATATTCGTGATATTTGGTTTAAACATGGTCATCTATTAGGCAATCTTTCAGCAGAAAAACGCTCAGATATGCTCACTAAATTAAATGTTGCAGAGCAAGTTTATAACCTAGGACGTACATCTATCGTAAAAAGTGCTTGGGAACGCGGACAAAAACTCTCCCTGCATGGTTGGGTGTATGACGTAAATGATGGATTCTTAGTGGATCAAGGTGTTATTGCAACCAGTCGAGAAACCCTTGAAATCTCTTACCGTAATGCAATTGCTCGCCTATCTAGTCTCGCGGAAGAAGATATTCTGAAAAAAGAGCCTCCAGAAAACGAAGAATAAAAAAAAGTGCAGTTAAACTGATCTGCACCCCAAAAGTTGGACTCACCAAACCAACAATTGAGGTGCAGATTTTTTTATGGGTAAACATTACACAATCGAATTTAAATTACAGGCTCT
>JAGZRY010000086.1 GCA_018381425.1 Haemophilus parainfluenzae | reverse complement strand
ACCGTGCTTACGGATGATGAACGTCCCGTTGTCTTCTATGGTGAAACCAAAAATGATCCGCCTGCAACAGCTGTAAAATCCTGTCGTCTGTCTCCGTCTGACAAGGAATAAGTCATGCTTGAATATTTACTGGAACCTTTCTCCTATGAATATATGCAAAAAGCCATGTGGATAAGTGCCACAGTTGGTGGCATTTGTGCCTTTCTTTCTGCCTATTTAATGTTGAAAGGCTGGTCATTAATTGGCGACGCGCTCTCTCATTCCGTGGTTCCGGGTGTGGCGATAGCTTATGCCTTTTCACTCCCCTATGCTTTAGGTGCTTTTTTTGCCGGAATTTTGGCCGCACTTTCCATTTTATGGATCAAATCCATTTCTAAACTCAAAGAAGATGCCGTTATCGGCTTTATTTTCAGTACCTTTTTTGCCTTAGGTTTACTGATTATTTCTCTGAATCCAACTTCAATAAATGTGCAAAATATTATTCTCGGTAATATCCTCGGGATTGCCGATGAAGATATCTATCAAGTAGCCATTATTATGTTGATTTGCTTGGTCTTATTGCTTATTTTTTGGAAGGATCTGTTACTGATTTTCTTTGATGAAACGCAAGCAATTACAGTTGGGCTTTCACCACTGTTTTACAAAGTTCTCTTTTTTACACTCTTGAGTGCTTGTGTCGTTGCCGCATTGCAAACTGTCGGGGCAATTTTAGTGATTGCCATGGTAATCACACCAGGTGCAACAGCCTATTTACTTACTGACAAGTTCAAAACTCTTATCAAAATTGCCGTAGCATTAGGCGCAATCACTGGTTTCGTCGGTGTCTATTTAAGCTATTATCTGGATGGCGCCACAGGTGGTGTCATCGTAACATTGCAAACCTTGTTATTTTTATTGGCTTTTCTATTCTCGCCTAAATACGGATTAATGAGTCAAAAACGACGTAAGGCGGTGGATTATGACTGAGATGTTCGCCATTTTCGTTGAGCCATTTCAATTTGCCTTTATGCAAAATGCGTTACTCACCGCATTAGTAGTTGCCGTTATCTGTGCACTACTCTCTTGCTATTTGGTGTTGAAAGGTTGGTCATTAATGGGTGACGCGATTTCCCATGCTGTCCTACCTGGCATTGTCCTAGCTTTTCTAGCCGGTATTCCATTAGTGATTGGTGCCTTTGTTTCAGGTATTGCCTGTGCCTTAGGTGTAGGTTATTTAAAAGAGAACAGTCGAATCAAAGAAGATACCGCGATGGGGATTGTATTTTCGGGAATGTTTGCCCTTGGTTTGGTGTTGTTCACTAAAATCCAAACCTCACAACATCTTACGCATATCTTATTCGGAAACGTATTGGGTGTAAGCCAACAAGAGCTGATTCAAACGGCTATCATCGCCTTGATTATTTTTATTTTGCTTGGCTTAAAGCGTCGTGATTTTCTGCTTTATTGCTTTGATCCGAGCCATACCCGTGTTGCAGGTCTCTCGCCTAAATTATTGCATTATGGCTTGCTCACATTACTCGCGCTCACTATTGTGAGTACGATGCAAGTCGTTGGGGTTATTCTAGTTGTAGCGATGCTAATTGCGCCAGGCATCACCGCGCTAACCCTGACGAATCGCTTCGATAAGATGCTTGTTATCGCGATCATTAGTGCTGTAACTGCAAGTCTACTAGGCGTGCTACTTAGCTATCATTTTGATGCGTCCACTGGTGCATGCATTATTTTGTTACAGGCCATATTTTTCTTAATTTCGCTAATTTATAGCAAAATAAAAGTGCGGTTAAATCTTTAAATAAAAAAGCTAACATTTCTGTTAGCTTTTTATTAAGTATTGAGTTCTAGTAATATCAATACTTCATAATGCTCGGGACTCAACTACGACTATCAGTAGTAATAGTAATACTCAACATATCTAAAGATTTTCCTCAATATAATTCTTCAAGCGAATGATTCTGTCTTCAATATCAATACCATCAGCATTCTGCTTAAATTCAATAGACCCAACAATCGAATCATCTTCGTTTTTTCGTATTAAATATGAATCTTTTTCATAAGTGATATACACATTGTCAAAAATCAATCTATCTCCGTAATCTTTTTTTGATAAATGTGAATCCGAAGCTGCTTTCAAAGCTGGAGCATATGAAGACTCAGATAATCTAGATTCTGTCTGCATAACCCTGAACGTATAACCCTTTGCTTCAGTTTCATCTTCAGCGTCAGCATCATCATTCCACATCTTTCCATATGAGTCGGGACGATATTCATCGTATTTAATATAATAGTATCTAAACGGATATTTTTCTTCTACTTCACATTTTTCCAGATAATCCTTAGCAATCTTTTCAAGAATCTCATTCGAGAATTTCTCATATTTATCTAATAAGGAAATAAGAATGTCACTTGTCTTCTGAAAGCCTGAATTACTACTCTTATGAAATAAGTTTTCCCAAGCAGAGCTATTACTTTTTGTGCCATACTGGTAACGTCGCTTATTTCCTTCCATTTGCCCATAATTCCCTATTGCCATCATCGCACAATCTACTTTTTCCTTATCACATTCAAATAATGATTCAAATCTCTCATGATAATTAAGGTTTTCTATACCAATGATACTAATCTGCCCCTTAAGTAAGTCATGATCTTCCAATTCGAATATTACACTGGCCATATTAGGGTTAGATTCTAGATACTTAATCTTCTCTTTTTCTTCCAAAATCTGGTGTACATTGAAGTTAGGACTGATATCTTTAACGGTACCAGTAAGAATAATCGCTTCTGTTTGCTTTAAAATAGCAGGCATTCTGTTTCTATCTTGTCGATCAGAGATCTCATCTCTAGAATTTTGAATCAGGTTATTTACGATACGAATTCTTCTTTTAAAATCAGATTCCGTTACCTTATCAAGATTCTGCAAGTATGTTGTAATTGCGTATAAAAGCACAAATCGATTCAATGGAAATTTGGCACGATCAGGGTATGTATGTAAGCAATCTTTAAAGATATTTAAATCACTACCAGACTTAACTAAAATCTTTCCATCCTCATGAGTATTAGCCATAAAGGAGGATAAGAAGTCTTTCGGATCGCTATAATCTCGAATATTCAACCAACAGTCAAAAAAGCGCTCTAGCGTTTTAATATTCTCTTCTGCATCCTTACTTTTTGATGAAGAGTATAGATCCAAAAGTTCAAATACATCTTTTCCTCTATTACCTGCAGAGATCTCCTTTCGATAATAAATAACATCACAGATAAATTTAAAGTATCGTAAAAATTCGTCATCGATAATGTTATCGTCTAGAGAACCCGTATTACTATTTCGATACTTCCACAGAAGATCTGTCCAATCAATATCAATTTTGCGCATAATTTTGTTAGCTAATTCATCATCAATATTGCGGATTTCTCGTTCAAGCTCTGCTTTAAAATGTTCGAATAAAGTTAAAGGCTTACCACGAGAATTCATTTTAATGTACAGTTCATCGGTTAATCCCATATCTTTAATTGGCAGAAAATAGAATGTAATACAACGTTCTTTGAGCTTATTCCACAAGTCTGTCACAGACTTAAACCGATTATGAATTGCGTCTAGCATTCGCAGCATGGAGCTAATAGTAGGATCGTTTTTCCAATCCAGAGGGAACCAGGCTTGGTCTATAATTTCTTCAGAAAGGCTATCTTTTTTAAATTCAGGGTTATAATTTACTAATTCATGACAAAAATTGCGTGCACTATACCTGGTCTCGTAGCTGAACTTCTCCAAAAAGTCATAATCATCCTTCACGATATTCTCTTTTTTAGCTGCATACCAATGAAGGAGGAATAATGTAGTAAGACGTTGTTGTCCATCTAGCGGTGTCATGTTACCTTCTTTATCAATATCCCCATAAACAAAGTCTAACGTGATAGGATTCTCCGTCACAGCCTTATATAAAGCCTCAATAAACCGTTCTCTTACACGCACCACATCAGGGTTATCACGTCCTTGCGCATAATCCCTCTGGATAATTGGAATGATGATCTTTTGAAGCTGTATAGAATTCTCCCCATCTTCAAATCTGGTATCAAAAATATCCATAAAGGAGTGAAGTGTTGTAGCCATATTATTTTGTCTCCTTTTCTGAACTGATTTCTTCTTCGAGATAGTCTTTCAATATTCTATTCATTTCTGCAACATATTCTTTCCGATCTTCCTCTCCCCAGAAATGAAGTTGGTTTTTATCAGATGAAGTATAATACTTTAGGAATACCATTCTCGTACAAAATGGGATGAATGCTCCCTTTTTATCCATCTTTATAATCTCAGTTCTCTTAACATCAAAAGTGGAATTACTTAACGCTGCATTAGCTCCTGAGCTTAACAAAGCTAAATTTGCAATAGAATGTAAGTATTCTGAATGTCCCTTTTCAGAGAGCAAACCTACAACCTCTTGTTGGAGACTATCGAAATCCTGACGACTAAGGCTATCATTGGAACTTGCATCACCCATTCTCTTAATTAATTCGGAATCATGACTTATAGATTTTATAGACGGAATATGAAGTTTAAGCCACTCTTGCCACATTTTCTGTGTGCTTAAACCTTCTGACTGCTGTGCATGTATATGCTCAAGGCTCCAGATGACACTTCCATCCTTACCATTCTTATATTTATCAAATGGAAACCACTGTGAATGCTCACCACTCTTACGGACCGATTCAATATTAAATAAGAGGAGTAGTTTTTTAATCTTTTTCTGATCCTCAGTCTTTTCATAGCTCAGATCTGCATAGTTCTTCCCAATTTTTATGCTATTTTTGATATAGTCATTGAGTGATTTTTTAAAATCAGGCTTAGTTTTATCTTTGGAAAGCTCAAAAATATCCCGCAAAGTTTTTGAACCAGAAGCGATAAGATATCCAATCTTGTGATAAAACTCGTGATCGCTATGCCAATCCTTCAGCGTTAAAAATGTCTGCTGAATTTTATACCAGATGTTGTCAAGATTTTGACCATCCTGATACATTTTATTAAATTCGAAAAAGGTATAATATTTATCTCTATTGTCAGCAGGCTTTCGAGAGATAAGATCTAGAACCAGATCAGCTCGAGTCTGATACTCCGCACTTTTATTCGTCAGGAAGAACCACAATGAATCGTTGTGCAGTTCCTTCTCCATATGGTCCCATTGGAAAGATATTTCTTCCTGTTTTTTCCGTTCCATATTGGTGTCAGTTCGTCCTTTGCTAAGGAACATGGCCTTTACCAATTCTGCATTAGTAAGAGGAATCTTACCAATATTCAGGCGAGTGAATAGACCAATAGCATCTTCAGACTCTCCTACTTCATACCAGATAATTTTTACGATTTTCTTGAAGTGGTCATTCATATCAGTAAGCCTTTCAGTAAGCCTTGATTCTATATCTTCCTTAGAAAACCACGCCTTAATACTTTCATAGGCTGTACAAAAGAACCAGAAGTCAATATTCTCCTCTTTACGGGATTCATCAATTGATTTTAAGAAGTCTTCAGACTTCTCTCTGGTTTCATAAGATAGAGTAAATTTTGCCTCATCAATACGGGCGAAACTCTCTTCATCAATAAAGCGGGAACTCTCTTTATTCATAAAGCGATAGATCAGATAGATCGTTGTTAAGCGCTGCTGACCATCTATCAATTCGTATCTATCACCATTTCTTTTTACTACCACGGGCTGGAGACAGTAATTTCTCGTGCCTTTAGTAGAATAAATATCATCAAGTAACCGTTCGACTTCAGGCTTTCCCCAACGATATCCTCGCTGATATGACGGAACATAAAAGTTACCTTTTATATCTCCAACTAGCTTTGTTCCTAATGTAATTTGGCTATTCATATAATTACAGGTTCCTTCTATATTTTTCAGAAAAATTCATCAAAATTATTAAACTAATAACATGAGCATTTTACTGAAAATATATTAAATTTCATACTGTTAAATAACTCTGTAGAAATAAGACTATTTAGTGATAGACACAAATTTTATGGAGCACTTTATTAAGTATCGATGTGTATTAATAGCAGCAACACCTCGTAGTGCGCTGTATGCGGGAACATATCAAATAATTGAATTTGAGTAAGTTTATAATTGGTTAGATGCTGCAAATCTTTTCCCATGGAAATCGCATTGCAACTGGAATAAAGAATAAAGTGCGGTTGCATTTCATTGAGAAATTCTGCGAGTTCCTTTCCGATACCTCGACGTGGTGGGTTGACGATCACCAAATCGGATTTATTTTTATCTTGTGTTAAAGCAAAATTAGCCGCATCTAAAGATTGGAATTTAACGTTGTTTAGCCCTAACACCTGAGCGGATTGAGTCGCCGCTTGAATAGCAGATGTGGAAATTTCAATCCCGGTCAACTCCACTTCTTGTTGATGTTTATCCTGTAAAGCTTTGGCACAATGCAGTCCAAACCCTCCAACGCCACAAAAGAGATCCCAGAGTTTAGCAATCGGCAAATCTTTAACCCAATCTTGCGCCGTTGCATATAGCCCTTGTGCTACCAGTGGATTCGTTTGGAAGAAACCTTGAGGGCGAATAAATAGCGGAATACCGTTAAAGCTTTCTGATAAAGTATGTTGGTCAGTTAAAAAGATTTCTTTCTCACCTTCTAAGATCGCTGCGTGCTGAGGTTGGATATTCACGCTCACTACTTCAAGTTGTGGTAATTTTTCCAATAAGCCTGCAAATTCACGTTGAATTAACGGCAATTTAGTTTCTGAACGCAATACAAAACGCAACATCAATTTTTTTGTATGTTGGCTTTCTGTGAGCAGAATA
>JAGZRY010000085.1 GCA_018381425.1 Haemophilus parainfluenzae | reverse complement strand
AGTTGGACTCAACAAACCAACAATTGAGGTGCAGATTTTTTTATGGGTAAACACTACACAATCGAATTTAAATTACAGGTTCTTCAACCTATTTTGAATGAGAAAATGAGTATTAGAGAAGCTGCTCGTTTTTACAATATTCCTTCCAACGCCCTAGTCGGGACATGGTTGAAACGGTTTGAAAAAAGTGGCATAAAAGGACTTATTCCCCGTAAATCATCAGGACGACCGCCGATGAAACCCCAATATGCAAAAATGCCACCGATAATCGTGGTCGCCTGATTGATGATGAAAATAATCAAGTTCAAACTGTTTGGAAAACTTGGGCATGGGAAACCATGCTGGAACAACTTCGTGAAGATGCAACAGGAACGGAAGTCGCTCCACCTATTCGCACAGGTTATCCTGAAGATAAAGTGCGGTTAATTGACGTACTACTTCGCCCAGAAGTGTTGGTTTATGAACCACTTTAGACGGCAATTCCAAGCAATAAGGCGATTTTGCCTGTGCTTTGGTCTTTATTCCCTAATCATCGTTATTTGTTAGAGGCAAGTTTTCATCTCACACCAAACTTAATTCAGAATGGCTATGCACAAAAACCAATTGCAGGTCGCCGAGGTGATAACGTTAAATTGATTGGTGAAAATAATTCCATGCTAGACACAACCGATGGGCAGTTTGGTCAGAAAGATAGTATTTATCAACAGCTTTGGTGCTTACCACAAGTGGAAGATCAATATTTGCAAATCTGTACTTTTACTGTTGGAGGGCATTATGGTGGCACTTGCCTACGTTCTGATTCAAGTCGTGTCATTGTAGGAAATAGCGATATGCAGCCTTTGAGAGGGTTGAAGGATAAGGTGTTATTTGGACGAAATAAATGATCAGGTTGACGTGCATTACTTACTAAAATAGAGTATTATCAACGGTTCTAATTTTTAAAGATTAGCGTAATTTTTACCGCACTTTACTCGAATTTATATTTTTCTATTTATAAGTTATAAGGCAACCATAATGCATAAAATCAATTTGTTTCGTCCAACACTTTTGGCATTAAGTCTTGCTTTTGCGAATTCTTACGCGCGAGCCTCAATGGTCCGTAATGATGTGGACTACCAATTTTTCCGTGATTTTGCTGAAAATAAAGGACAATTTACAGTCGGATCTAGCAATATTCCCGTTTTTAATAAACAAGGTCAGAAGATTGCAACAGTATTACCTAATTTACCGATGCTTGATTTACATGTGGCAAATAGGGTAAGCGGTATTGCAACTTTGTTTAATCCTCAGTATATCGCCAGTGTAAAACATAACTTAGGTTATGGTTCTGTACAATTTGGTGATAGTGATAATAATTCAGATAGTCATTATTTTAATTATCTTATTACAGATCGAAATAATCATAGCCGATTGGATTTTCATGCTCCGAGGTTACATAAATTAGTGACCGAAGTTGCACCGATACCTCTAAATAATATTGCTTTTGATAATGCTAAAAAAACAGGACCACGCAATGGCGCTTTTTTAGATAAAAATCGTTATCCGTACTTTGTGCGAGTAGGCTCTGGACGTCAATATTTACGTAGTAAAGATGGTAAAGAAAAAACATCTTTAACATCTGCCTATCACTATCTCACTGGCGGGATACCACTCACACCACGAGGCTCAATGGACAATTGGATATCATTTAATGGTGATATTTATGATGGGCTAGTAACTTACGGTTTGCCTGGTGATAGTGGCTCACCGCTATTTGCTTATGATGCGAAGGAAAAACGCTGGGTATTAGCAGCAGTGTTGTCTACTTTTGCAAATTACGATCGGACTGAGAATATTTATACGATTATTCAACCTGATGTCATAGCACAAGCTTTTAAAACCGATGAGATTCAGATTCCACTTCGTGCTAAAGAGATCCAATGGCGGAATTTAGGTAATGGCGATAGTGTATTAAAAAATGGTGCTGAAAATATTCATGTGGCATTAGAAAGTTCATCTAAGAAATCATTAGATCAAAATACGCAACGCCCTTCTTTGGATAACGGTAAGACTATTCATTTCCAAGGTGGTGATGGATCAACTCTCATTCTTAAAGATAGTATTAACCAAGGTGCGGGGGCTTTATACTTCAATCAAAATGCCATTGTTCGCGCAGAAAATAATGATACGACTTGGCTAGGAGCGGGAATTGTCGTTAACGGTGATAAAACGGTTCATTGGCGCGTAAAGAATCCTATTAATGACCGTCTGTCAAAATTAGGTTCAGGCACACTTTATATTGATGGTCAAGGCAAAAACCTAGGTGATATTAGTGTAGGCGATGGAACAGTAGTACTTGATCAAAAATCGTTTAATGGACAACAGCAAGCCTTTAATCAAGTTGGGATAACAAGTGGCCGAGGAACAGTTATTCTTGCTAATAATAAGCAGGTCAATCCAGACAGCATTTACTTTGGTTTCCGAGGTGGGCGATTAGATGTTAATGGAAGTTCGCTCACTTTCCATCGTATTCAAAATGCTGATGACGGTGCAAAAATTGTTAATAATCACCGCACTTATGCCGCTGAAATTAATGTAATTGGTCGTAATGATGTAACGGCTCAAAATATAGAATGGGTAAAATGGGGGCAGGAGCCGACCACTTCGTTTGCGTTGTATGAATATAAAAATAATCATAGAAATAACCGATTCGATTATTTCCGTTTAAAAGATGGAAAAAATCCACGGGCTTATTTCCCTTGGGATATGGAAACCACCAATGATTGGGAATTTTTAGGTAACGACAAACAAAAAGTTGTAGGAAACGCAGTCGCAAAAGAAAATGCGAAAAAACGCTTAGATACCTTTAGCGGTTTCCTTGGTGAGTATGATTCTCAACGTTATAACGGTGCATTAACATTTAATTACAATCCTAACCATCACAATAGCGTGCTTGTATTGAATGGCGGAACTAACTTAAATGGTAATGTAAATGTATCAGCAGGGCATCTAGTGCTTTCAGGCATTCCTACGCCTCATGCTTATGATCATTTAAACAAAAAAGAAGTTGTAGATGAAAATAGTTGGATAAATCGCCAATTCAAAGCGCGCGAATTTAATGTTTCAGGCAATGCAAAACTAGAAAGTAGTCGTAATGTAAGCTTGTTAGAAGGAAATTTTAATGCCCGACATCAAGTCTAAATTCAACTAGGTTTTACTCAAGGTAAATCCAGCGAATGTATTCGTGCATCTTATACAGGTTATACAGTATGTTCTGATAATAAGACTTTAGGGCGTTTGGCTTTTGAACATATGCCTGTGACAGTTGTGCGTGGCAATGTGGATTTAAAAGATAATAGCCAGCTTAATTTAGGAAAAGCGCATTTAGTTGGGCGTATTAATGCGATGCCAATGACACAAATTCGTTTACAGCCTAATAGCCAATGGACATTGAATGGAAATAGTGCGGTAGGAAATTTAGATCTCTTACCTAATAGCCAGATCACATTAAATACAGGTTATGATGATGTGAATAAAAACTATCGTGGTTGGATTCAATTTAATGAGTTAACAATTAATAGAAAATTGACAGGGAATGGTCACTTCCGTTTCTTAACCAATGTGGCGGAACGTAGAGGTGATCATATTACAGTAAATGGGCTCGCCTCGGGTTCTTATCTCCTTTCTGTAAAAAATACGGGTAAAGAACCTAATGAAGTGAATCCATTAAGCCTTGTTAAATTAAATCATCCAAATCAGCGAATAGGGCAAGCTCGTTTTGCACTTGAAAATGGTTATGTTGATTTAGGGGCATATCGTTATATTTTAGCTAATCGAAACAATGATTATCGCTTATATAACCCGTTGCGTGAGGCTGAACAGTCTTTTCAAGGTAGTGAGCAACTTATTGCAAATAGTCAGCGTGAATTTGAGAAAGTGCATCAATTACTTAATCAAAAACAACAAGAGCTAAATCGATTAAATGCTCAATATGAGGATGTGAAAGCAAAAGAAAATTCTCATAAATCGCATATTGCACAATTGGTTTCTAATATAAACCAAACTAATAATCAGATAAATAATGCGATTAATGAGTATAACCATACTCCACGTATTCGCATTCTTAAACGTCGTCAATTGTACAATATATTTACACAGTATAAATCTAGGTTAGAAAGCCAGCTTAACGAACATCGTAATCTTAATTCTCAAGCAAATTATTATGCGCAACAAGTATCTTTGGCTCTTAGTGGTGTGAATTCGATAAAAAATGAAGTGAATTCGCTTTCATCTCAACAAGGTAGTTTGCAAGCAGAATTAAATCGTTTACAAGCGGGTTATGCAAATAAAATTGCACAAGCCCAAAAACTTTGTACTGCCCAAGGGCTTTCATCGGATGTATGTCGAAAAGTTGCTAAAGTCGCAAATGATAGTGAACTAGTGGCTTTTGAAGCGGAACTTGATGCAAATATTGAGCAAGTAGAATTTGCTCAACAAGCATTAGAACATGCTAAAGCATCTGGTGATGAAAGTGCGGTTCATTTTGCGCAAGAAAATTTAGATCAAGCTATACGATCTCTCGTTAATGCGCTTGAAGATACTTATACAACTTTAGATGATATCACTCATTTCTTAGGTGCGATCCCTGAAGATGTCGGAATTCCTGTACAGGCTCAGCTTATCAGTCGTTATTCTAATACTGCTTTATCAGAGCTTTCTGCAAATGTGAATTCGGCATTACAAATTGGACGAAACTTAGATCGTCATTTATTAAGCCAAGATAGATCGAATGTTTGGGTGAATACCGAAGCAAGTCAGAGAACTTATCGATCTGACTATAATCGTCCATATAAGCAAAATTTAACTTTGACTCAAATTGGCGTCGCTCAGAGATTAAATTCGAATATGCAAATTGGTGCGGTACTTTCTCATTCTCGTGCAAATAATGAGTTTGATGAAAATGTATCGGGTACAAACCGACTAACTGGCATAAATGGTTTTGTTAAAGGCGAGTGGAATAATGGTGTTTTTGCAAGTTTTGATTTAGGTTATGGACACAGCCGCAACAATGTGAAATTTGACGAAGAAAACAAAACGTTCCATCGAAATATTTTTAGTGCAGGTGGAAATATTGGGACTTCTTTGGACTTGGGAATTAACGTCACACCTTCAGTGGGGATGCGCTACTACCGTCTATTTAGCACAAACTACCAATTAGATGGCGCAAATATCAACAGTAAAACGTTACATTTAACGACTTATCGTGCTGGTGTAATGTTAGATAAAACGTTTGATATAAATGGTGTAAAATTCACCCCAAGTTTCTCAACCAATTACTATGATGCTACTCAACGAAAACTTGCCATTGAGGGGGGATTAAGCGTCAATGATGTCGCATTAAAACAACAATTTGGACGTTATTTTACTCATGAACTTGGTTTTAGTGCTCAGATGAAACAGTGGAATATAAGCACGAATATTGGAATGCTTAAGGGCTCTGATGTTGCGCTACAGAAATTTGCTTCATTAAAAGTTGGCTTTACTTGGTAGAAGTGCGGTAGAAATTTAGAGCAAAATAAATACTAGCTTTAAGGACTGATGACGATATTTATTGGATTCAGTCCTTTTTATTTTGTATTTTTAGGGGGCCATTTCTAGATTAGAACAAAAAATCAGCCATCAAACAGTGGTTATATAGTCCCATGTTTGATGCCTGATGGAGATTAGTTTTAATTTTTTTGAATATTAATGACTTGCTTTAGGCAATGCTTTTCCAATTAAAATGCTTGCAACTAACATCACTAAAGTTGGAACCAAACAAGCCATTCCTTCAGATGAAAGAGGTAAGTGTTCCAATAATGAATTAATGCTTTCTGGTAACATTTTAACGTTATTTAAGCTGTCACATAAACTAAAACAAACAGTTACGATTAATGTGCTGTTGTATGTAAATTTTATTGATGGAAGTTTTTTGCGTAAGAATTGCAATAATACAAGTACAATTGCTACCGGATAAATTAATAACAAAGCAGGGATCGTAATGCGAAGTAGATCCGTTAAACCATATTGTGAAACGGTGATTGTCATTGCGGTAAAAAGTGCGGCCCAGAATGGGTAAGAAAAACGCACAGAGAATTTTGAAAAATAGTCAGCGGCAGCACTCGTTACACCAACAAGAGTTGTTAAGATCGCTAATTGCTTGGACAATGCCGCGATGGAAAGTTTCTTTGGGTGATTAAAAACGGAATGTTTTTATGGTCGGGAATTTAACAGTAGAGAAGAGATAGTTGATGCCGTCAGGGATTATTTGGATTACTATAATCACCGACGGATTCAACTAAAATTACAAGGACTGAGTCCGATACTATATCAAAAACAATCCTTTAAATAACAGTCTAACTTTTTGGGGACAGATCAAATTGATCGCTCTTTTTTACATTTTTTCGATTGTCTTAATGCCTAATAACTCTAGACCTTGTTTTAAGGTTTTCTCTGTAAGAGAAGCGAGTTTTAAACGGCTTAATTTTACGTTTTCATCTTCTGCATTTAAGATTGGACAGTGTTCATAGAATGAGGAGAACACACCAGCCAATTCATATAAATAAGCACAGAGTACATGCGGTGTGCCTTCTTTGCCCACCGTTTGAACCGCTTCTTCAAATTGAAGCAATTTGATTGCTAATGCACGTTCTTTTTCATCAGAAAGCTGAATCTTAGCTTCTGCAAGTGTGGTTGGATTTACATCTGCTTTATTGAAGATAGAACGAATACGCGTGTAAGCATATTGCATATAAGGCGCAGTATTACCTTCAAAGCTAAGCATATTGTC
>JAGZRY010000084.1 GCA_018381425.1 Haemophilus parainfluenzae | reverse complement strand
GCCATCAGACGCGGGGTGGAGCAGCTTGGTAGCTCGTCGGGCTCATAACCCGAAGGCCGTCGGTTCAAATCCGGCCCCCGCAACCAAATTACAAAGCACCGAAATTTCGGTGCTTTTTTCATTTTCAGATAAAGGTAAATTTAATCGAAATAAAAAGGCACAATGTCGTGAAACATTATGCCTTTATCTATCAATCTTATTAGATTTGATACTTTGTCTTATCGCCAATATCAAAGTGCAATGGCATTCGCCATTTTTGAACCGCAAGAATCAATAATAATCCACCGACAATCAACGATAAAATGAGAGTAATCCAACCCCCTTCAAATACCCAAGCAAACCAAAGTGCGGCTACAAATGCAGGTTGTAAATTTAATAGCGGTACTCTAAAACAGAAGTATTCTTTAAAACATAAACCGCCCAGTGTGACTAATGCACTACCTAACGCTAATTCATGCCAACCTAAAAGCGCACATAAGAGTGCAAGCCAGGTGGCAAATTGAAATGTTAAGCGGAAATGCTTCAAATAAATATGAAGCGATGAGGCACAACAAGTTGCCGCAATCAACACGGCAATTTGAGCCTGTTGAGGATACCAAGTTAAAGCGAAAGTACTAAATGCCGCAATGACAAAGCCTGTGCGATAAATAATGACGGTGAGTTTATCCCAAACATCCATTGGAGATTGAATATGTGGATCAGCCATGTGATTTCCTTATTTTTGATGATAAAAGTGCGGTTAAAAACACTCTTATTTCTGACAGCACTTTACATTGAGATTATTTTAATCGATCTAAAATCTTTTGATGAATGCCTCCAAAGCTACCGTTTGACATCACAAGAATCTGATCCGTTGGTTTCGCTTCAGCCACAATCATATCCACTAATTTATCAATATTTCCTGTGTAATGTGCTGGTTGAACACATTCTCCCGCAATTTCAGCCACATCCCATGGAATATTATCTGGTTGTAGCATAAACACCGCATCAGCTCGACCAAGTGCTGGTGCAATTTCATCTTTATGCACGCCCATTTTCATGGTGTTTGAACGAGGCTCTAATACGGCAAGAATACGTACGCCACCACCTACTTTATCGCGTAACGCAGTGAGTGTCGCCAGAATGGCTTCTGGATGATGAGCGAAGTCATCATAAACCGTAATACCGTTTACTTCCCCCTTCACCTCTAAACGACGTTTTGCATTGATAAAGCTACCTAATGCATGACATGCATCTTCAATTTTGACACCCGCATGGTAAGCCGCCGCAATCGCCATTAAAGCATTGTGCATATTGTGCTGTCCGACAATATTCCATTTCACTTCAGCCACTTTTTTACCATAATGGAAGACGGCAAATTCTGAACAATCATTGGTAATACGTTCCGCAAACCATTCTTTATCTTTACCGATAAATTGCTGTTCTGACCAACAACCCATATTGAGGGTTTCTTTCACGCTCTGTTCATCTGCAAAAGAAAGAACGCGTCCTGTGGAAGGAATGGTTCTGATCATATGATGGAATTGACGTTGGATCGCGTGAAGATCGTCGAAAATATCAGCATGATCGAAGCTAATATTGTTAATGATCAAGGTTTTCGGATTGTAATGTACAAATTTAGAGCGTTTATCAAATAACGCCGTATCGTACTCATCTGCCTCAATCACGAAGAACTCACTCTCCCCTAAACGAGCTGATGTACCAAAATTCCCTGCAATACCACCGATTAGGAAACCGGGTTTTAACCCATTTTGTTCTAAAATCCAGGTCAACATACCCGTTGTTGTGGTTTTACCATGTGTACCTGAAACAGCTAACACCCAACGATTACGTAATAAATGGTCGTGTAACCATTGTGGACCGGATGTGTAAGGCAAGGCATTATCCAAAACATATTCCACGCAAGGATTACCACGCTTCATGGCATTTCCGACAATCACCATATCGGGTGCAGGCTGAAGTTGAGCTACATCATAATTAGGAATAATTTCAATGCCCTGCTCTTGTAAAAAAGTGCTCATCGGTGGGTAAACATTGGTATCGGAGCCTGTTACTTTATAGCCCATTTGTTTGGCAATCATCGCAACGCCACCCATAAAGGTCCCGCAGATGCCTAAAATATGAATATGTTTCATTGTTCTTCTCTAGTTACTAAAAATGCTGACTATGATAAATCAACTCAAAGATTGAGTAAATAAGGGCTGTTTACATAAACAGCCCTCTTTCTTATTTGATTCGGTCAAAGCCCGCTTGAAGATCAGCAATTAATTCATCTGTGTCTTCAAATCCAATATGCAGACGAATTAATGATCCCGTTAATTTACGCTCAATACTTGGGCGAATTTTTGCAATTTCTTCTGGTTGATTGCATAAAATGAGCGATTCAAACCCGCCCCAAGAATAAGCCATTGTGAAAAGCTCAAAGTGATCCATAAAGACAGAAAGCTCTTCATCGTTTAAACGTTTATGTAATTCAAAAGAGAATAAACCGCTTGCGCCGGTAAAGTCACGTTTAAAGTTTTCATGGCCTGGACAGCTTGGTAGCGCAGGATGATATACTGCTTTAACTTGTGGTTGTTCACTTAACCATTTGGCCACTTTTAAACTACTTTCATGATGTTGTTTTAATCGCACACCTAAGGTCCGAATACCACGTGCAGTCGTATAAGCGGAATCCGCATCAACCATTTGTCCCATTAAATAAGAATGCTCACGCAATTTATCCCAAGTACGTGCATTAGCCACGGCTGTACCGATCATAATATCAGAATGCCCCACTAAATATTTCGTTCCTGCTTGAATAGAGATATCAATCCCGTGTTCTAACGCTTTGAATAGTACGCCTGCCGCCCATGTATTATCGATCATAATAACGATTTCAGGGCTCACAGCTCGAACGGCTTTAACAATCGCAGGAATATCTGGCACTTCCATCGTTAAAGAACTTGGTGACTCTAAAAATAAGACTTTCGTATTTGGCTGCACAAGTTTCGCAATCTCTGCGCCTATCATTGGATCATAATAGGTCGTATCAATATGCATTTTTTTCAAAATCACATTGCAAAAATCTTGTGTCGGCTCATACGCCGCTCCTGTCATTAAAACGTGATCGCCCGTTTCTACAAATGATAAAATAGCGTTTGTTACCGCTGCAGCACCACAGGGATAAAGATAACAACCTGCCCCGCCTTCCATTTCACACATTAAATCTTGAAGTGCAAAGTGCGTTAACGTGCCACGACGACCGTAGAAAAGCTCTCCCTTGTAACGATTTTTTGTGCAATGTTTTTTATCCGCAATGGTCTCAAATACTAAAGAAGATGCGCGTTGAACTACGGGGTTAACAGAACCTTGAGTAAAACGTTTTTTACGTCCTGCATGAACCAATGTGGTCGATAAAGTATGATGTTCTGACATATATTTCACCTATAACTTAGACAATATTAATTAATTCAATAGATAAAAACAGCTGTTAAAGTGCGGTTAATTTTTTTAAAATATTACCCGCATTTTGCATCCGCAAAATTTTTATTAACATTCATATAGGAATTATGACTATGGTATTAGTAACTCGTCAAGCTCCAGATTTTACTTCCTCTGCAGTTTTAGGCAATGGTGAAATCGTTGATAACTTCAATTTCAAAAAACACATCGAAGGTAAAGCAGCGGTATTATTCTTCTACCCATTAGACTTCACTTTCGTTTGCCCATCTGAGTTAATCGCATTCGACCACCGTTATGAAGAATTCAAAAAACGTGGTGTTGAAGTTGTTGGTGTATCTATTGACTCTCAATTCACTCACAACGCATGGCGTAATACCCCAACTGAAAACGGCGGTATCGGTGCAGTTAAATATGCATTAGCAGCTGACGTTAAACACGAAATCGCTCAAGCATACGGTATTGAACATCCAGAAGCTGGCGTTGCATTACGTGCATCATTCTTAATTGACAAAAATGGGGTTGTTCGCCACCAAGTGGTTAATGACTTACCATTAGGTCGTAACATCGATGAAATGTTACGTATGGTAGATGCGTTACAATTCCACGAAGAACACGGTGAAGTTTGCCCAGCTCAATGGGAAAAAGGCAAAGAAGGTATGAAAGACAGCCCTGAAGGTGTTGCTAAATACTTGAAACAAAACGCTGACAAACTTTAATTTTTAAGAAAAAGCCACTTAATGTGGCTTTTTTTATTTTTGTAGATCCTTTAGAATGAACGTATATTTAACCAAAGTGCGGTTATTTTTATGAAATATAATATTCCTATTTTCCTGACGATTCTCCGAGTGATTTTAATTCCATTCTTCGTCGTGGCATTTTATTTGCCTATCCCTTCTGCTCCTTTTATTACAACGCTCATTTTCTTTATTGCTGGTGTCACCGACTGGTTTGATGGCTATCTCGCTCGAAAATTAAAACAAACAACTCGTTTCGGTGCTTTCCTTGATCCTGTAGCTGATAAAGTGATGGTTATTACCGCACTTGTATTAATTGTGGAATATCAACATTCTTTCTGGATTACCATTCCTGCCATTATTATGATTTCACGTGAAATCATTATCTCTGCTTTACGCGAATGGATGGCTGAATTAGGTGAACGTAATAAAGTGGCCGTTTCATGGCTAGGAAAAGTGAAAACGACATCTCAAATGCTAGCCTTAGGTGGATTACTCTGGCGATATAATGTGTATATGGAAACGCTAGCAATTGTATTGCTCTATTTAGCTGCGATTTTAACGGTTTGGTCAATGCTCCAATACTTAAAAGCAGCAAAAGGCAGCTTGTTAGATAACATTAAATTATAGAATTGACTAAATTTTAAATAAAAGGTGCGGTTATTTTAATCTCACCTTTTATTTTTGAACTATTTTTAAGCAATCAAAAACTTTTTTTACGAATTTTATTTGACACAATGAGATAAATCCGTAAAATACGCCCCGTTGTTTGGCAACAAGCAAACGCGGGAATAGCTCAGTTGGTAGAGCACGACCTTGCCAAGGTCGGGGTCGCGAGTTCGAGCCTCGTTTCCCGCTCCAATTTGCCCGAGTGGTGGAATCGGTAGACACAAGGGATTTAAAATCCCTCGCCTTTCGAGGCGTGCCAGTTCAAGTCTGGCTTCGGGCACCATTTCAAAAATGATACCAGTGGGTCGTTAGCTCAGTCGGTAGAGCAGCGGACTTTTAATCCGTTGGTCGAAGGTTCGAATCCTTCACGACCCACCACTTCAAATCAGCACCTTAATTGGTGTTTTTTTATGTCTAAAATTTAGGATAAAACTTTCCTACTCTCTTTTCAAAAAAACACATAAAAAAATAACCGCACTTTCGTACGGTTACTTATCTATATTCTTAAATGATTAGCCGTGATAACGTCCTACGCCTAATTCATCTTCTTTACGAGTACGGTTCATCACTTCTTGTGGAGATTGTGCAATACGTAATCCCATTTGATCTTCAGTACGCACCACATCGCCACGTAGAGAGTTAGTATAAACATCGGTAATCTTGATATCGACAAACTTACCAATCATATCTGGGGAGCCTTGGAAATTCACAATACGGTTGTTTTCAGTTCGTCCTGTTAATTCCATAATATCTTTCTTAGACGGACCTTCCACCAACACGCGTTGCTCTGTGCCAAGCATACGGCGGCTATATTGTGCCGCTTGTTGGTTGATGCGCTCTTGTAAAAGATAGAGACGTTGTTTCTTCTCTTCTTCGGTTACATCATCTGGCATATCTGCCGCAGGTGTACCTGGACGCGCGGAATAGATAAAGCTAAAGCTCATATCAAAATTCACTTGTGCGATTAGGTTCATTGTTTGTTCAAACTCTTCATTGGTTTCACCTGGAAAGCCCACAATGAAATCGGAGCTGATTTGAATATTTGGACGAACCGCACGTAATTTACGAATGATCGATTTATATTCTAACGCGGTATGACCACGTTTCATCATAGTTAAAATACGGTCTGAACCAGCTTGTACCGGTAAGTGTACGAAGTCCACCAACTCAGGCGTGTCGCGATACACGTCAATAATATCATCAGTAAATTCAATTGGGTGGCTGGTGGTAAAACGTAAACGGTCGATACCGTCAATAGACGCTACTAAACGCAATAATTCCGCAAATGTACAGATACTTCCATCAAATGTCGGGGCGCGATACGCATTTACGTTTTGGCCTAATAAATTGATTTCACGTACACCTTGATCGGCTAACTGCGCAATTTCAAATAATACATCATCAACAGGACGACTCACTTCTTCACCACGGGTATAAGGCACCACGCAGTAAGTACAATATTTATTACAGCCTTCCATAATAGACACAAACGCGGTTGGACCTTCTGCGCGAGGTTCTGGTAAGCGGTCAAATTTCTCAATTTCAGGGAAACTCACATCCACCACCGAACTTTTACCACCACGGATTTGGTTAATCATTTCAGGCAAACGATGTAAAGTTTGCGGACCAAATACGATATCCACATAAGGTGCACGATGACGAATATGCTCACCTTCTTGTGATGCTACACAACCACCCACACCAATCACTAGATTTGGATTTTGTTTTTTTAATTCTTTCCAACGACCTAATTGATGGAACACTTTTTCTTGTGCTTTTTCACGGATAGAACAGGTGTTAAGAAGTAACACATCGGCTTCTTCTGGAATATCAGTTAATTCTAAACCATGAGTATTTAAAAGAAGATCGGCCATTTTTGATGAATCGTATTCATTCATCTGACAGCCCCATGTTTTAATATGTAATTTTTGCGTCATATTGCTTAAAAATAAAGATTAGTTAAAAGATAAAATCGGTCGGCTATTGTACAGATTTGTGGGAATTCTGGCTAGTGTAAAATGGACTTTTACCCATTTCGGTATAGAAAAAGTGCGGTTAAA